>JAKQSH010000116.1 GCA_029570245.1 Deltaproteobacteria bacterium
CATCCAGAAAGACTATCTGCGAAACATTCAAAAGGCGGTCGGTTTTTTTCTTATAAAGCTCACGCAAAATATCCAGTTCCAGCAGGCGCAGTTCGCGGTAACTTATTACCAGAAAGTTTCCGCAGCCGCAGGCCGGGTCCAGAAACTTCAGGCGCGCCAGACGCTGATGAAATTCCATGAGTTTGTTGCGGCTGCCCTTGATGCGCTCGAACTCGGCCCGCAGATCGTCTAAAAACAGCGGCCCGATGAGCTTGAGAATATTCTGCTCGGTGGTGTAATGCGCCCCCAGGTTGCGGCGCAGCTTTGCATCCATTACAGACTGAAACAGCGAACCGAAAATTGCCGGACTGATGCGGCTCCAATCCATGGCGCAGGCTTCCAGCAGCAGATTGCGCATTTTCGAGTCGAAAGAGGCGGGCGGCAACTGCTCTTCAAAGAGCCTGCCGTTGACATAAGGGAACTCCGCCAGATGCTCGTCAAGATTCTTCAGGCGCTTATCTGCGGGTGTGTTCAACACATGAAACAGAGTGGCGATATGGTGCGCAAGGTCGCTGCCGTCTGCGGCGGTTTTTATGTCGATATATTCCTGAAACTGCCCGCGCTCGAAAATGCCGGTGTCGTCGGCAAACATGCAGAAGAGCAGACGCACCAGATACAGCTCAAGCGCATGGCCGGTGTAGCCTATTTCCTTGAGCTGGTCGTGCAGACGCCCCATAAGCTCGGCGGCTTCGATGTTGGCGGGGTCTTCCGGCTTGATTTCCTTTGTCTGATATCCGGCGATGAACCCGAAAAGCCCGACGTTCTTATACAGATCGGCCAGCGCGAATTCGTGGCGTCCGTTATCTTCAAGGTCGTACAGCCTGAAACGCGCGAAATCCGACACCAGCACATAACGCGGCAACTCGTGTTCTTTGAGGCCGGGAAAATAATCCAGAGCCTGATTAAACGCGCGGTCGAGAGCGCGCCCCCGTGATTTGTGCTCAACAAGCAGGACGCTTTTCCAGAGCATATCAATGTAACCGCCCTTGCCGTCGGACTTTTTTACCGGCACTTCAAACGACGCCACACGGCGGCGCGATATGCCGAATATGTTGAAAAATGCATCCCAGAAGCTTTTTGCTTCGGCGTCTTCTGATGATTCGCCGGCCCATTCTTTCGAAAACGCCAGCGCACGGTCTTTAATTTCATTCCAGCTGAGAGGAGGCATTTACGGCTGCCTTTCAGGAAAAAGAGACATAACGGTTATGCAATTAATCGGCAGGATGATATCAGGAAATCAGACTGCGCGCCAGAAAAGCACACTGGTGTAATACAAAAAAAGCCCGGCTTTTACACCGGGCTTTTTGTTGCGGACTTGTAACTTGTGCGGATTATTCTTCGCTCTTCTTCGGCTCTTCGGCGGGTTTGCTGCCGCCCATATCGAAGCCGGAAAGCTTCTGTCTTAAAGCCGCGCCCAGGGTGGTTGTGGTGTCGTCGCCCAGGTTGAGGTGCTCGGCCATTTCCATCTTTTCCTTATTCTCGCGCAGCGAGCGGATCGACAGCGACAGCTTGCGCTCGACCGGGTCGATGTGTTTGACTTCGGCTTTGACAACTTCGCCCTCTTTTATAACATCGGCTGGATTCTCCA
This sequence comes from Deltaproteobacteria bacterium, assembly GCA_029570245.1. Taxonomy (GTDB): domain Bacteria; phylum Myxococcota_A; class SURF-8; order SURF-8; family SURF-8; genus JAKQSH01. The sequence goes on from JAKQSH010000116.1 coordinate 1,628, forward strand.
CTCTCTCGGAGGAAAGCTCGGAGATATGCACCAGACCTTCGATGCCGTCGTCCAGTTCCATGAATGCGCCGAAATCGGTGACCTTGGAGATGCGGCCTTCGACTACCATACCGGGGAAGCATCTCTGAGCCAGCTTCTTCCACGGGTCGGGAGTAAGCTGCTTGATGCCCAGCGAGAAACGCTCTTTTTCGGGGTCGATGCTGAGAACGACGGCTTCGACTTCCTGGCCCTTCTGGTAGACTTCATTGGGATGCTTGAATTTCTGAATCCAGGAAATGTCGGAAATGTGAACCAGACCGTCGATGCCTTCTTCGACTCCGATGAAAATACCGAAATCGGTGATATTGCGGATACGGCCACGGATAACGGTTCCCGGAGAATATTTTTCTTCGAGCAGCGTCCAGGGATTCGGTTCCACCTGCTTCATGCCAAGGCTGATGCGGCGGTTTTCGGCGTTGATGTCGAGAATGACGACTTCAACTTCGTCACCGATGGACAAGAGCTTGGAAGGATGCTTGACGCGCTTGGCCCAGCTCATTTCGGAAATGTGGATAAGACCTTCCACACCGGCTTCCAGCTCTACGAATGCGCCGTAATCGGTAAGGCTGACGACTTTGCCCGAAACCTTGTTGTTGATGGGATAACGCTCGCTGATGTTGACCCACGGATCGGGAGTGAGCTGTTTGAGGCCCAGGGAAACGCGCTCTTTGTCTTCGTCGAACTTGAGAACTTTGACCTTGATTTCATCGCCTACGGAGAACAGCTCGGACGGATGATTGATGCGACCCCAGCTCATGTCGGTGATGTGCAGCAGGCCGTCGATGCCGCCCAGGTCAACGAACGCACCGTAATTGGTGATGTTCTTGACGATTCCGGTGACTTCCATTCCCTCGGACAGGTGTTCGAGCGTTTTGGTCTTGAGTTCTTCGCGCTCTTTTTCGAGCAGGGCTCTGCGGGAAAGAACGATGTTGCCGCGCTTTTTGTTGAACTTGATGATCTTGAACTGATATTTCTGACCGATCATCTTGTCGAGGTTGCGTACCGGGCGCAGATCGACCTGCGAGCCGGGCAGGAAGGCTTTGACTCCCACGTCTACCGAGAGGCCGCCCTTCACGCGGGCGGTGATGATGCCCTCGATGAGTTCGTCGGCTTCGCATCTGGTGGCGATGTCTTCCCACACCTTCATGCGGTCGGCTTTTTCCTTCGAAAGAACGATGAGACCTTCATCGCCTTCGATCTCTTCGAGTACAACTTCGATTTCGTCGCCGATTTTGACTTCGATATCGCCGTTTTCGGTTCTGAACTCGTCGATGTCGATCAGGCCCTCGGATTTGTATCCGATATCGACCATGACCATATCTTTGAGAACCTGAATGATGCGACCCTTGACCAGATCGCCTTCTTTAAGATCGTTCACAGCCAGGCTGGACTCGAAAAGATTGGCGAAGTCTTCGTCGGAGAGAATGGGGATGCCGTTATTGTCTGTTTTCTTAAGTTCGTTAGCCATATTGTTCTGTAAAAGTTTCCGCCTGCGGTTTATATTTCAGCGCCTGTCCCGCGAGGCAAACGGGAAAACGCTTGCTTCTTTCTGCTGGAAGCTGAAAAACACTAGTCTTTCAGACTAGTTTTGTCAATATAAAAAGGTGGACAAGGATTATTTTCTCTTAACAGAGCAAAAAAATGCTATTCAGAGCAATCCGAGCACTCGCAGGCGTTCCACCCGGCAGGAATGGCGTTTTCGAAATCCTCGAAAAACATGCAGGTTCCGTCGCTGGAATTTTTGATAAGTCCTCTGTACGAAGCCGCTTCGCGTTCTGCATCCGTCAGATGCCAGTCGCTTTCGTTCACGCTGCGGCAGGCGACAAATTGAGACTTCAGCCACAGACCGGATTCGATGGAATCGAAATCGCAGGATGCAGGCAGTTCGGCAAACGGAATTGCCAGCGTCGGAACGCAATGAGTCGGTGGATTCCAGGTGTTAATGCATTCGTCAAGATTGTCTATCGTAGAGCAGTTTTTTTCCGAAATTACGCGTTCTGTGGCGTTGCTCCACTTATCCGCAGTGAACGCCGGGGCATTGGCTATGATGGAATCGGTTTCCTGAAGGCCGTCAAGGTAGAAATATTTCCAGCCCACCGGCGCGCTGCAATCCATGTCTCCGACTTTGACGATTCCATAACCCGGCCCAGGCCAGGCAATACGCAATTCCGCTTCAGAACATTCTTCGTATTTGGAATTTGTCTGCTGTTCGCAGAACTGGTAGGTATTTCCGGTAAGGTCTCCAGATTGCGGGGCAATCTCGAATTTTCTGCACCGTACTTCGCAGCCTTCAACTTCCTTGCCGCATAAGCCGTCGGCAGCGCAACCCAGACTTTCACATTCCGGGATTTCATCATCGGGACCGCCGACAGCCAGATGGCAACGCGTATCGCAGGTAGCCAGAACATCGTCGTCTGACTCGGCATCGGAATTCTCGGTATCGGCGAGTTCCGATATTTCGCCGTCGCCATCGGCGTCAGTCAAATTGGACTCACCATCACCACATGACAACACAAATATCTGAACTAAAAACGAAAGGAGCGATATCGCTGCAACCGACAAAATATTCAAATGTTTCAACATGATTAGCCTCCTTACATGTTTAAAGACCTTGTATTTCCGAGCCGGGATAACCGTCCGCATCGTCGCGTTCCGAGTCCTCCGCAATCCAAGCATAATATACTCTAGCCTTTGTTCCAGAACAATTGCCTTGGTCTTTCTTGATTGAATCAATACTGTTTTCGTTAATATTCACCTTCAAGGCATTTAGATTGTGCAGCCAAGTAACAATCTCTAAACCTGGGATGCTTTCAACGGTAGGCGCAATGTCGTTGTGGTAATCAATCAATTGAGCTTTTCGCGATTGGGAGGCAAAGATCCGAAGCTCCTTCCTTGTGTTCAAGCCGCTTTCAACCAAGATACTATTTTCTTCTAAAAAATCCGGTATGCTTTTTAAACCATCAAAAGAT
>JAKQSH010000154.1 GCA_029570245.1 Deltaproteobacteria bacterium
GACAATCGTTGTAGAAGATGAGCGCATAGAAAAACGTCAGGAATTCATATACGAAGGCGGCTTGGTTTCTTTCTGCGAATATATCAACCGCAACCAGACAACCATGCACAAAGATGTTATTGCCTTCAGTGCTTCGCGTAACGATGTTTCTGTCGAATGCGCCCTGCAATGGAACACCGGATACAATGAACTGATGTTCTGCTTCACGAACAATGTCCGCAACCGTGACGGCGGCACTCACGCAACAGGTTTCCACTCTGCGCTTACTCGCACAATCAATAATTACGCTGCGGCCAACAACCTGCTCAAAAACAACAAAATCGCAATTTCCGGCGAAGACTGTCGCGAAGGTCTGGCGGTGATAATTTCCGTCAAGATGCACGACCCCAAATTTTCGAGTCAGACCAAGGAAAAGCTTATTTCATCCGAAATCAAAGGCGAAGTGGAGCAGACCGTCGGTGAATATCTGAGCACATATTTCGAAGAGAACCCGACAACCGCCAAAAAGATCATCAGCAAAGTAATCGACGCCGCACGAGCACGCGAGGCGGCCCGCAACGCACGCGACCTTACACGCCGCAAAGGAGCCCTCGATTCGGCCAACCTGCCCGGCAAACTGGCCGACTGCCAGGAAAAGGACCCTAAATTTTCCGAATTGTTCCTGGTTGAGGGCGATTCGGCAGGCGGCTCGGCCAAACAGGGCCGCAACCGTAAATTCCAAGCAATATTGCCTCTGCGCGGCAAAATACTCAACATCGAAAAAGCCAGAACCGACAAAATTCTGCAGAGCGCCGAAATAACAACCATGATAACAGCGCTGGGATGCGGCACAGGCACGGGCGATTTCACATACGAAAAACTGCGCTATCACAAAATCATTCTTATGACGGACGCCGACGTTGACGGCTCGCACATCCGCACTCTGCTTCTGACATTCTTTTATCGTCAGTTCCCGGAACTGGTCGAAAAAGGTCATATTTTCATTGCGCAGCCGCCTCTGTACAAAATCAAGAAAGGCAAAGAGGAAATCTACCTCAAGGATGAAACAAACCTGGAAGATTACCTGCTGAAATCCGGCATCGAGAATATGCGTTTCTACCCAAGTGCGCCAGACAGCGCACCATTAAGCGGAGCACGCTTGCAGGCGCTCTGCAAAAAACAGATTCAATACCAGAACGTAATGAACAGCTTCAAACGTAAAAAAGACCTGCGCATAGTCGATGCCGTTCTGCACGTAACCAATATAGACAGACGAACCATACTTGACGGCAAACAGGTCGAAAAAGAAGTTCAGAAGCTTGAACCGTGGCTACAGAAGTTCTACCCCGAAATATTCCCGTTCGACATCAAAATCAACGAAGACACCGAACACAACGCCTTCCGCATTATCGCCAGTACAAAACTAAATGGCGTCTATCGGGACACGTACATAGACCATAACCTCTGCTATTACTGGGAATGGGAAGAACTGACAAACCTTATGAGCGAATTCCGTAAGCTTGGAGATGCCCCTTACCTGCTGGAAACAGAAAAAGGCAGCGTACAGATCAACAAGCTCAGCGAACTGGTTGATATGGTAATGAAAGAAGGTGAACACGGACTGGCCATACAGCGTTACAAAGGTCTGGGTGAAATGA
>JAKQSH010000180.1 GCA_029570245.1 Deltaproteobacteria bacterium
AAGGTTTGTCTTCGCCGTGTGCGACAATAAAATATCCCAGCTCACCTTCGGCCGCCTCCACCGCAGAATAAACTTCTCCTTCAGGCTTGACGGTCGCCGGAGTCAAGGTCGCAACGGCATCGTCTACCTTAATGCGGGTCAGGCGGTCAATGCATTGCTCTATTATGAGCATCGACTGTTCGATTTCGTAAAGTCTCGTCATGTAGCGGTCGTAGCAGTCTCCGTTTGTTCCGGTGGGAATCTGGAATCCGACTTTGGGATAAAGCCAGTATGGGGAATGTCTGCGCAGGTCGAAGTCGATGCCGGAAGCGCGCAGATTGGGTCCGCTGAAACCGTATTCGAGCGCCTTTTGGGCCGGCACTGCTCCATGACCTGAAAGCCGTTTGTGAAATATGCCGCCCTCACGCATGAATCGTTTTCCTTCCATGCAGCGGCTCGAAAAAAAAGCGAAAAGCTGTCGCACGAATCCGGCGAAATTTCTGTCCACTTTACATGTTATGCCGCCGAACGACGGCATGAACATATGCGTCTCAATGGTGTCCAGAACCACATTCAACGATTCCGACATGAATGTTTTAAGCCGGGTCAGTTCGAGTTCAATTGCGGCGGTGGTCAGGCAGTCGAAATGCCCGGCTATGCGCGCCAGTTCGGCAAATATCATGCGCAGGTATGCAACACGTTCGGGAATTTCGATTCCCATAAGTTTTTCGACCGCCGTAACAAAGGCCAGTGCGTTTGTCGGTGAATTCACAGGGTTCAGTCTGTCCACCAGCGAAATGAGTTCGCCGTATGTGGTATGCTCGGCCAGTTTCTCGAATCCCCGATGCATGAAGCCCAGTTCAACCTGCATGCCGGTTATGTGATCTCCGGCGATGGCCGCATTCAGTTTAATTGGGCAGCGCAGAGCGGGGTGTGACGGTCCGATACTTATGGTGATAATGTCGTCCGACAGAGATAACGGGTCTTTTTGTGTCGCCTGTCTGCTCATATGGTTCTCATTCAAACCTGGTGCGCTCCAGCGATATCTGGCGTTTCAACAACGGATACTCGCGCAGCAGCGGGTGCCCTTCGAATTCGTTATGCATGAAAAGTCTCGGCTGTTCTGGAAGTCCGGTGAATTTTAATCCGAACATGTCGAAAATTTCGCGTTCCGGCATGAGCGCCGCCGGCATAATATCGGAGATGCTGTCGATACGGTTTTCCGATAAGCGGCACTTCAGTGCAATGCGTTGTCGCAGGTCTATGAAAAAAAGATGGTAAAACAACTCGAAGCGACAATCTCCGTTTTCGAAGTTGACCGCGCTTATGTCGGACAGCAGAACTCGTCCGTTTTCAGAACTGCATTCTTTGATTGTTTCGAAAATCCGCCTGACACTGTCGGCTTTGAACAGAATCACATCGCCTTCCGGCCCGCTCTTGGTGCTCAGAACTGCCTCGCTGCATGCATTTTCAAGTGTTTTCATCAGGTTGTTCATTAGGTTGTTCATTGTTTATCTGTGTTTTCCGTATTTTGCGGGTAATCTGAGTTCAAATCGCGCTCTCTGATGATTTTTCTCAATTTTTCCAAGCCGTTTATAATGTCGTCCATTGACGGCGGGCAGCCGCGCACTTCCACATCCACCGGAATTATCTGCGCCGCTCCTTCCACAACAGCGTAATTCTTATAAATGCCGCCATCGCAGGCGTTGTCTCCCAGCGCCATGACCCATTTGGGTTCCGGCATCTGATCGTATACAAAGCGCAATGCCGAAGCCATGCGAGTATTTACCGGTCCGGTGACTATAAGCAGGTCCGCCTGGCGCGGCGAAAAGCACGGTTCGTTAAGGCCCATTTCTGCCAGCCTGGATTCGATTTCAAGACGGTTTATTATACGGCTGTTGCTGCCTCCCGTGTGAAATATATATGGAGTCAGCGAGTTTGAGCGGGCGGTATTGATTATTCTGGCGACCAGCTTTCCAAGTGGATTGCTCTTTCCGGCCAGAAGGCGCTCTATTCCCATTTTGTCGCCCCTTTGCGCCAGATGTAGTACAGAGCCAGCCCCAGTGCGCTTAAAAATACCAGCATGGCAATTACTGCATATGAGTTGAGTCTTGGCAGCAGTACGGCCCATGGATAAATGAAGATAAGGGCGGAGGAAAAAAGCATGAAAATCACTGCGGACAGAAAGTATCCGGCGACGTATCGTTTGCCGCCTGTTCCGAAAGACTGGTTTCCATGCTCGAACGGCATGCTTTTCCGGTCGTTGAAGCGGCGCGGGCCGAAAATTATTGCGGCGAACCAGACCAGACCGCTGATTATGAAAACCAGTGTCGGGTATACCAGCAGCCCAATTTGTTCCTGTTCCAGACCATGCATTAATTTTCTGTCCGCATCATCGTAAGCAAAGTCACCTGAAGAAAATATCAGTTTTCGTTACGTCAGTCCACCCCTTTTTACTGTTGCACAACATCCCGACTTTGTTGTACAATTCGCCACAGCAGCGAATTTTAGTCTGTTGATGCGGACAGAATTTGCATAAAAATCCACAACGGACTGTGCACTTATAGCGGGAAAGACAGGCTGCGGCAGAATCGTTAATATATTCACAGCTCTTTTATTTCCGAAAAAGCTTGACAGAACGGTCTGTTTCGAATATCAAACCATCCTCAGTTTGGTGTTTTATGTTATTCCAAGGAGATTAATGACAGATGGCGCACCACAAATC
>JAKQSH010000204.1 GCA_029570245.1 Deltaproteobacteria bacterium
CCCTGCTGACCTTGGAGCGGCTACAACACCTAAAGTGCGAGTGGTCAAACTCATGTCGCCGGAAGCGCGCAAGGCCGGTGTCGTTGTGAAAACGGTGGACGAACTGGTCGATAAGCTCGTCAACGAAGCCAAAGTCATCTAAGCAGAAAGGAAGGGGTTTATCATGTCTGTACTTATCCTGGTCGAACACAAAAAAGGATCGCTGGTGAAAGCCAGCCTTAACGTAATAAACGCCGCGTCTCAAATGGCGGCGAAAATGGGTGTCGTTTACAATCTGGCGGTTATCGGCAGCGGCGTTGACGCAACTGTTGCAGCAGTAAAAAATGTCGGAGCAGCTAAAATATACGTAGCTGACGACGCAAAGCTTGCAAACTACCTCGACGAATCCTGGGCCGATGTTCTGGCGGCCATAGCCAAAGCGTCAGGAGCCAGAGCGGTTGTCGGCCTGGCAAGTACGCAAGGCAAAGCGGTTCTGCCGCGTGTCGCCGGTAAACTCAACGCCGGAATGGCTTCAGAAGTAACAGGAATCACAGACGATCTGCATTTCCTGCGCCCTATTTACGCAGGAAACGTCAACGCCGAAGTGGAAATCACTACCGATGTCAAGGTAGCATCAATTCGCGGTACGGCTTTCGAGCCTGTAAGCTCCGGTTCGGAGGCCGCAATCGAAACAGTGGCTGTTGCAATCGACCCGAACGCTTACCGCAAGAAATTCGTCAAAATGGAAGAAGTCGTCTCCGATCGCCCGCCTCTGACTGAAGCCAGAATAGTAGTTTCTTTCGGACGCGGAATAAAAGCGAAAGAAAACATTCCCATTGTCGAGAAACTTGCCGACACACTCAAAGCCGCAATCGGAGCGACCCGTGTTGTTGTGGATGCCGGTATGATTCACAACGATTATCAGGTAGGCCAGACTGGTAAAGTGGTAGCTCCCGATCTGTACATCGCAATAGGAATGTCCGGCGCAATTCAGCACCTGGCAGGAATGAAGGACAGCAAAGTGATTGTTGCAATCAACAAGGATGAAGAAGCGCCCATTTTCCAGGTCGCTGATTACGGAATCGTAGCCGATCTTTTCCAGGCCGTACCCGAAATGACAGAGAAAATCCAGGCCATCAAAAACGCCTGATACATCCGAAGCTATCCGAATCAGAAGGGCCGCATTTGCGGCCTTTTTGTTTTACACGGATACTGCACACGACAGAGAATTTTGTTTGACATGCGGATATGCGGGATTATATTTTCAGTATATGAACTTTCGCTTCGATAAACAAAGCGAACAGTATAAAGGGGCCATGTTATATGCCGACCAGCATTATAGACTCGTTTCCCAGACAGAATCCGCGAGCAGCGATGCGCACAATAGAAGATCAGACCGTCGTAGTAATACCGGACACTTCAATGCTGTTCGATTTGAATGAAGTCGCCAGTTTTATATGGAAAAGGATGGACGGCAGGCACAACCTTAAGAAAATAATTGAAGAAGTGGAAAACGAGTTCGACATCGACCATGAAACCGCAACTGGCGATGCTGTGGAACTTATTGAAAATATGAAAGAAGCTGGCCTGGCGGTGTTCGACACCGAATAAAAATCTCCAGATAAAAAAACCGAAACTTAACTGATACAAAATTCGAAAATGCTGATAGAATGACTAAATCAACGAGGCAGTACGCAAATTGATTAACTTATAGCTTTTGGGGGTCATTATTCTGATAAGGTTTTTCGACCTTATATATCAGGGTTATCCTTATGGATACCTGATGCATGTGAAAATAAAGTGTACTGGGACAGAGAAGTAAAGCAGAAAAATAATCCGCTATTTATATACATGTATTAGCGTTGGCGAAAGGAGATAGGGATATGCAAGCAGGAAAATTGCTGTGGTTTGCAGCTTTGATATTCGGTCTTTCAATTCTTATGGCGGCCTGCGATGACGGAGGTGATGATGTCAGCTTCGGCGACAGCGACGGAGACGGAGAAACATCCGAAGAATCGGATGGAGATTCAGATAAAGACAACGGTGGAGATGGAGATGTCGATAATGCCGGCTCATGCTCGGTAACAATAACCGACCCACTGGACGGCTCCAGACTCGAAAGCGACACCGTAAATGTTTCCGTATCGGTAGATGGTGCTGAAACTGCAGAAATCGTCATTAAAAACGGCGATGTCACCAGCGAACCCGTAAGTAAGAAAGTTGTCGAAGGCAAAGTGATATTCCGCGATGTCGTTTTCGATTTCGGAACCAGCGCCATTACTGTCAGTGCAATTGCTAAAGACGGCAACTCATGCAACGACACAGTCAGCGTTTCGCTGCTTCCGACTGCCACTTTTGATAACGTTGATTTCACATATGAAGACGACGCCCCATCAAGCGCAGATGGCGTACAGGTGGAAATCAGTCTGACTACCGAGGAAGGTGCCACAGTCGCTCTGGAAGTCGGCGGAACAAATTACGGCACACAGGAAGCGGACGCAGATGGCAAAGTCAGATTTTCGGGTGTTGACCTTGAACCGGGCGCAAATGCCGCTACGGCGACAGTCACACTGAACACCGCCGAACAGGAAGTATATGAAACCATCACGCTTTCAGGATGCAGGTTGATGTTTGTAGCGCCGGAAGTTGAAGCAGCGCTTTCCGATGCTGGCGGAGACTGCAACACCACCTGCGGCGACGACTTGAACTGCAACAAACCAAACCTCCAGTATAATGTAGTCGTTTCAGCGGAAAACGTCGCGGCAGGCGAAGTGGCTGAGCTTGAAATCAACGGCGCCGGGCCTTATGAGGCAACCGCCGGAAACGAAGAGATTACATTCAACGCCGTTGATCTGCCTGACGGCAGCGTTGAGCTTATTGTTACGGCCATGGGCACTGAGGGCAAAGAAGGCGTAGCATGCGAAGCTGAAATTGTGATTCCTGTTGAAGTCACCTGCGATTGCCACCTGGTCGTTGAACCGGTTCCCGACGATTACAACATGAACTCCGAAGATCAGAACAGCGAAACCGAAGGCTTCCAGCGCGTATATGCCGTAAGCAGTGACAACTGCCTTAACGGTTCCGAAGTTGAACTTGATCACAACGGAATCAAATCGAGCAAAGTTCTTGCAAACGGAACAAGCGAATTCGAAATCACTTTTGAGGAAGGAAGCCAGCAGCTTTCTTGGAACATTACAGAGTTGAACAGCGAAAGCGATGAAACCGGACGGACCGGAGCTGCAGGACCATATAATTTCAAGGTAGATCGCAACGCACCGGAAATTTCGCTGGATACACTGGTTGAAGCAGCAGTTGTTACCGTAAACCACGACACGGACTTCGATCTCTCCAACGGGATTCAAATGCGCATCAGCGGAACAGCGGAAGGCGTTGAAGTGCTGGTGCCAGCAATAGAAATAGCACTGAACGTAAGCGATGCCGACGGCAGCCTGGATGATTACAGCGCTGCACTTGACGAAGACGGAAAATTCCAGCTCGAAGGCGTCAATCTGCCCAGACCGGAAGGCAGCGAAGACACCAGAGCCTTCATTCTCACTTTCACCGTTTCCGATGAACTGGGCAACGAAAGCGAACTGGTAGTCAATATCACCGGACAATATTCTGAAGCATCAGTCACCGTAACCCAGATCGACGGATACACAGCCCCGTTCGAAACCGATCCTCTGGTTCTGAATCTGGAAGACGACGACAACCCGGATGTCGATCTGCTGCAGTTCTCTGTAACAATAGCAACCAGCCTGGTGGACGACGGAGCCGTGGCTCAACTGGTTATTGACAGTGGATTGCCGATGGAAACCACGGTTGAAAGCGGCACGGCAAGCTGGAATGTAGCACTCGACAACGGCCCGCATACACTGATGGCCCAAGCTCAGCTTGGCGGAACAAGCGGAGCCTTCATCAGCTCATCAACTTACAACCTTATAATCGCCTGGACAGCTCCAACGGTTTCAATCGAAGACCCGCTTGACGGTCTCTGGACGAACATCAATGTCATTGACGTAACGGCTGTCTCCAACATCGGCGAAGGTAAAACCGTTACACTGAACGTTAACGGCGGCGGAGAAGGCAGAGCCGAATATACGGCAGAGCTCGACGCAGACGGAATTGCAATCTTCGAGAATATAGAGCTTGCGCAGGGTGATATGCCTTATGTTCTGCTTGCCGAGGTTGAAGACCTGGCCGGCAATATAGCCGAAGATGCAATCACGGTCAACCTCGACACTGTAAACCCGACACCTGTAATAACCAGCCCTGCCGCCGACGATCAGGAATTCACAGAAACCAACGACATTGAAGTCACGGTTGATCTGACCGGAGAAGCGGACGGCCTTGAGGCGACGCTCCAGCTTTACAACGTCAACGACCCGGACAATCCGATTGCGGCAGGCAATGCCAGTCCGTTGTCAGAATCCGGCGAGGCCAGTTATACATTCGTTCATCTGGCAGACGGATTCTACATTGTAGAAGTCGAATTTACAGACCTGGCAGGCAACACCGGTTCGACCAGCCGCAGTTTCCGCGTCAATCAGGGCTGCTGGACGGCCAGCATCAGTTCTCCTGCCAACAATTCGTACTACGGCATTGCAAACGCCTACCAGGGCAATACAGCAAACGGCGTTCGTATAAATATAGTAGTTGACGCCAGTCAGGGCTCACTGCCGGCAGACCCGTTTACACCGCTGACCCTGTATCGGAACGGCACACCGATTTTGAATGGAATTCTGGGAGAAGACAGAAAATATACATTCTCCAATGTACCGATGCCAAGCGCAGGAAACTATCAGTTCAGCGTTATAATTGAAAAGGAAGGCATAGAAAACAACTGTCCGGCCTCGCCTAACCCGCTGAACCTGAGCGTTGACTTCACGGCTCCGACTATCGCCATCGTTCCCGATCCGGCGAAAACCAACTGGCCTGCCAACCCGACAAACGCATCGACACCTATTCCTTATCTGGCAGTCGATACCGACACTGCCCCCGGAACCGCCGGGTTCCAGACCAGCTTCACCTTCGACAGCAACAACGGCGTAGAAACCGGTCAACCTATTACACTGACCGTCACAGACCAGCTCTCCCGCTACTCTCAGGTATACAATTCAACCTTCGGAAGCAACGGCAGAGCGACATTCAGTGCGGTGACTCTGTATCAGAGCGGGGTGATTCCATACAATACGAAGTTGAAGATTACAGCACAGACATCCGACAAGGCAGGCAACCAGTCCAACGCTTATGTATATTACGCAATAGCCGACACTCAGGCGCCTGATTTCATAAACATCAATCCGCCTCAGGGTGTGCTGACTCTCAGCAACGACTTCAACCAGAACCCTGACGACGGATTCCAGTTGCGTATGAATCTCACAGTAACCGGCGGAAGCGCCGGAACCGGCAGGCTGAACGTAACTGTAATTCCCAACGAAGGGGCACAGTATCTCCTGGGGAACTTCGACATTGCATCCAACGGAAGTGCACTTGTTACCGGAACCTTCCAGGAAGGCGGAATCACGCTGCGCCTGTCGCATACCGACGACCTTGGCAACACCGGAACAAAGGACATTTATTACAGCATCGAATATGTAGCAGAACTTGAAGTTTATGCCGGAAGTCCTGCGGTAAAACTTACCGGACAGACTCTGGTCTGGAACAGCACTCAGGATGCACTCATCAACACAGCCGGATTCCAGCTGACATTCCAGGCAAACACTGTCGGTTTCGAATCCGGTCTGGTGATTTCGCTGTGTTCCGACCAGGGACTTGAGAGCGGAGATGTTCTGCCATCCTGTACAGTGCCCGGATATTATAAATCCGCGACCGGAACAGTTCAGATTTCGGAGGGAATTTCCGGCTTCGCTGTCATTACAAACGTACCGCTCAAAAATGAAGCCATTCATCATGTGTTTATTGAAGGTACAGACGGCGTAGGCAACTACGATGCTACACCAGTGACTACTCTTGATCTTGATTCCAAAGCACCGACTGTCACTTCAGTCACTATCGACGAAAACAACGCATCCAACGACAACACGAACATCATTCTGAGTTCATCGGAAGGAACAGTAAGCGGCAGTAATCTTCTTGTAAGTGTCACAGTCGCGACCAGCGGCGATACCAATATGATCTCGCTGTACAAGGGAGCAACGCTCATCGCCGGTCCGGTGACCGTCAGCGGTTCTTCACACACATTTACCGGAGTATCGCTTGCAAACGGCAGCGGTACAATTACAGCCATCGCCAAAGACTCGCACAACAACTCATCCAGTTCAAGCGCACCTGCGGCAAATCTCAACTATATTGTTGATATTTATCCTCCGACGGTGGCTTTTGTCGGCGGCGGAGCCAAGATTACTCTTAATGCCAGCAATTGCTCTTCCAACGACGGCAACAATAACTGTCTGGCCAGCGGCGTTTCCGTAACAATCACTCAGCAAGCCAGCGATCTCGAATCTCTTGAAGGCGGCACAGTAAGACTGGCCCGCACCGGATACTTCGCGGAGTTGACAATTCCGAGCTATACCGGAAACAGCGTCACGCTTGATTTCGTTAATTACCCGATCCCACAGGGGGAAACTACACTGACACTGACAGCTACCGACCCTGCAGGCAACACTTCAACTCCGGTAAATCAGCTGTTCGAGGTGGATTCCATCTCCCCGACAATCAGTTTCGCGAATCCTGTCGCCGGAACACTGGTAGAGTATGACGCCGACGATGACGATCCTGTTTACGGCGACGGACTTAACGATCTTACACTTACCGTAGCAGGCTGGACTTATAACATCAGTGGAGTAAGCGGTCAGACAACAGTGCGACTTCAGAAAAAACTGCATGCCGACGAAGACATCGTAGAAAACTGGGCGTACATAGGTCAGGCAGTGGCGACCCAGCAGGTAACGTCATCTCAGAACAACATTTCGATGAGTCCGCTCGATTTCAGACGCGGTGACTTCGACTACCGCCTTGAAGCGACCGAAGTATACAGCGGCAACGTGTCATACTCAGCATATCTCCGCGTAATAATAACATTCAACGTGTCTTTCGGAATCGTCCTCGAAAAGTGGAGTGGCGACGGTCAAATCGGGACTGCCGATGATCTTGAAGACGGTGCAAAATTCAATTACCTGGAAGATCAGAATTCGGCCACCGATGTTTACGGAATGAACATTCGAATTGTCACCAACGCACCTGAAGGATTGATTCCAGATTTGTATGTAGGCGGCAAAAAGCCCGAATTCGGCGGCTCCGGCGTCATGGTCCCCAAGAGCAAAGCAACAAACGGCACAGGCGAAATAGTCGGTGGAATAGTGGAATACCAGAACATTTCGGTGCCAGAAGCACCTGCGACGACTACTCTGTGGGTGGAAGTAAACTACCCGCCCACCGACCACGGTGAATACCCCGTGTCGAGTATTCTTGCCGACGGGAACCGCCCGGTGTTAACCTTCACAAGACCGGCCACCGCCAGTGTAACTTATAACTATACCAACGATACATTGCAGAGCACATACTGTCAGCTTAAGCTGGGAACTTCTGACGCAATTCAGATCAGCGCCGACTACATAAGAAATGGACAGATCGCCACAATCAGCGCCAAAGACCAGCTCGGAACAAATGTGCCGCTGCTTGGAACAACAACAGCCGTATTCAGCAGCAATGTCGCCACATTCTCCGATCTTATACTGCCCTGCTCCTACGGAATGAGTTACCTTGAGCTTTCTGTTTCAGCACCGGATACCGTCGGCAACCCGTCCATATTGACAGCCACAGTTAAGGCCGTCGTTGACGACGATCCGCCCAGCAACGTAACGCCAACTGTCTGTATTGGCGGAGACACGGATTTCAGTTCCCCCGAAGCTTACCAGCAGGAACCGGCGGCATGCGCCAACGCCTACGGATGCGACACTCCAACCGACGACGCACGTTGCAGTCGTCGCGGCGGCAAAGCAACCTTGTTCTGGGACGCAGCCTATAATGACGGAAATCAGACACGTGGGACTGTTGCAAGCTATCAGGTTAAATGGTTCAATAACACCTCAACTCCAACAACACCATGTCACGGTCTCACATGGAACTCTGTTGTAACGCCGGCCAGTGCCTCTGTTACTTACGGAACGATTGCAGCGCCGGGCAGCAAACAATGGGCCACTGTCAGCGGACTTGAAATCAACTCCAATACAAGCTACTGCTTCATGGTCAAGGCAACCGACGCGACAGGCAACGTTTCCACCACGGCGATTCCAGTTTCGAGAGAAATCAAGTACGTTGTGGAAGAAATCGATACAATAACAGCCCCGGGAGCTTCATTTACCGCTGCGCCCTGGGTTGAATGGGGCGATTTCAACGGTGACGGACTTGATGATCTGGCGGTCGGAGACCCCGAAGCAGACAGCTACACCGGAGGAGTTTACATTTATTACGGACGTACCAATGGTGGTGTTCCGGCTATCCCGGATGCCAATATCGCGATTGCCGACGGAACCGGCAGCGGCTGGGAACTGGCAGTCGGCAATTTCAACGGCGATACTACAGCCGGTGGAAAACCAATCTACGACATCGCAGTCGGCGCAATAGACGGCGGATCGTATGATTTTGAAGGAGTAGTCTTTATTTACTTTGGAGCCGAGACGACGGGCTTGCCGTCTTCGCCGGATGTAGTGATTTCTCCCAATGCCGGAAGCGGCAATCAGCTTGGCTACGCACTGGATTCGTTCAACTGGAACGGCGACGAATACGACGACCTTGCAATCGGAACCTACCAGTATGCAGCTCACGAAAGCCCGGTTTATATGTTCCTGGGACGCGATATATGGGCTGCGACATATACGGCAGGCGACGACACCGCTCCGGCCTATAACGGAGACGCCGATCTCGTGATATTGAGAGCCGACGACGACAACGCCGGTGACGGACAGTTCGGTTGGAACCTTTCACATTCTGACCTCGACAACGACGGGTTGGACGACTTGCTGATTTCTCACATGAACTTCAACGGTTCTCCGAACTCCGACAGAGTGTACATTCTATGGTCTGATCCGACTCTGACCGACGGAATCAACAGCGGTTCAAACACCGAGCCGGATTATGTAAGGCCACCGGACGTAAACGTCAATATCGCTTTCAGCGTGATAATTTCCGACTCCGAGTTCGGTGAATTCTTAAGAGGAGTACCGAGTCTCGATACAATGGCCAGCCGTGGCGACTCCGCCGAATCGGTACTGATTTCGCGCAACTTCGTAAGCCCCACCCTGCCTAAACACGACAGCCTGCTCTTCAACGGCACGACCGATAGCAACAACCTCAGTGCGTCATCGACATATCAGCTCTTTGCCGAAAACAGCAACGAAACCTTCGGGCATTCGGTCGGATGGGCCGGCGATCTGAACGAGGACGGCTACAACGACATATTCATCGCCGGAAGCAGCCTACTCCGAGTGGCTTTCGGCAGAAACGCCACAACACTCAGCCCGACTCAGGACATTCCCGGAGTCTTCGACAGCGGATCGACTCAGCCGCTGCACGCGAACGGAGGTCTGGACTTCAACGGCGACGGAAAACTGGACATCGCAGTCGTCAACAAATCTACAGGACAGATTTTTATCATCAAATAAACAATGTCTGGACTTAATTCAAAAAGCCTCGCAGAATCTAATCTGCGAGGTTTTTTCTTTCTTCGTTTGTTCAGGGAGAAATAAAGAAATGCGAGCAAACTGTTCGGTTTTTTCACTTCTGCTTTTTTCGGCTTTTATTTTCTGCGCCGCCTGCTCAACTTCAGGATCAGAATATCTACCGGATATTGATGGTGATAAAGAATCGGCACCGAACGATGGCGACGAAACGATGGATGGCGATATTGATGAAGAGTCGAATACAGAATTGGGGATAAACGAAGAAGAGCTTGAAAGCGACACGGATACAGAGTCCGACACAAGTGAACCCGCCGATGATGACAACGAAAATTACGAGCATGAAACAAGCGACGGAGACGAACAATCCGATGGCGACGAAATACAGTCGGACGGGGACATCGAAAACACAGATGATCCGGGATTGACTGGCGAAATACAACCCTGTCAGCCAGTAGAGGCATCAGAAAGCTTATTGCTGTTAAAAGGAACTGTAATAACACCAGAAGATGCATGGTTGAACGGCGAAGTGCTCACAGACAGTACGTCGGGCGAGATTCTCTGCGCAGCCGAAGATTGTTCCGGGCATGCACAGTACCAGGAAGCCAGCGTAATCTGCGCCGAGGGCGTAATAATGCCGGCAATGCTCGATCCTCACAATCATTCTGCCTACAACACCATCCCGCGCTGGAAGCACGAAGGAGACGGACATTGCTGGCAGAACGGCACACACTGCCAGCGCCTCAACGGAATGTATCGCAACCGCTACAAGTGGGCGGACGATCCTGACTACGACAACACGCTGAAAGTACATTACAATACACTGAAAAGCGATCACCATTGCGCCATGCAGAAGTGGGCTGAAATCCGAATGATGATGCACGGAACATCAGGTGTAGCTGGCTCATACAATACTTCGATATGTCATTGCCACCTTGACGGAGACCTGATGATGGTTCGCAATCTCGATCAGCCGCGAACCTGCTCAGGTCTTGATTCAGACCGTATGCGCTCAAGCATATCAAACCCCTGCGATCTGGCTTGGGAAAGCTATTATTCAGGCGTATGTGAGGCTTTCAGCTCCGGCGAT
>JAKQSH010000498.1 GCA_029570245.1 Deltaproteobacteria bacterium
ACTTTTGCAAGCCTCTTGTCGGCGTCAATAAGTTGCACGAAAGCCTGCCCCAGTTTGCTGATTTCGTCTTCCGTTTCAACCTGGATCATCTGTTCGGTGTTGCCTTCGGCCAGTGCGTTGGCTGTCTCCACCATTTTTATAAGCGGGTTGGAAATCTGGTTCGCTACAACGATTGAAAGCGCCGCTGCAATAAGGAGAAGCAGGAAAGCGCCGATTCCGCCCTTAAGAATCATGCCGTTAAGCGCACTTTCAACTCTCTGGTTGGCAGCATAAAAATCGTCCTCATACACACCTGCGCCGATAACCCAGTCCCATGGCTCAAAATAAGTTACGGCGGTAAGTTTGGTGCGCGCTTCCGTTTCCCCCTGATTTTTCCATGCATAGCGGGTAAAATCGACCGAACCGGCGGTCTGCGCCAGTCCTTTTTCGATCATGTCGTGAATAAAATGTTTTCCGTCCGCGTCCGTAGCGTCGTATATGTTTTCCCCGTCGCGTTTTCCCTGATAGGAAATAATATAGTCGCCTTTCTGTTTGTCCGTACCGCCGAGCACGAAAACATAGCCGGTTTTACCTACAACAATATCCATAATGCCTTTGCGCAAACTGGTGAAATCATCCTGTCTGAGCGCTGCTACAGTCATACCAATGACTTTTCCGCCGACATCGAACAATGGTCCGTAGGCCACCAGGTACATTTCGCCCATGATGTGTGTAACTCCGTTGAAAGTACGACCGGCCAGTATGTTTTCTATTATTTCGTTGCTTCTCCCGTTTTTTCCGACAGCCGGAACATATGTTCCTATGGCTCTTTTTCCGTTATCGTCAATGATTGTTGTGGCCACACGCAGCATGTCGCCGGAATTGTTCATGCGCTGAAAAACCGTCACCGTGCCGCCGACCATCTTCTGCAATCCGTCCACAAACGAGTTCCCTCCTCCGTCGGTTGCCCCTGCCGAAATTTTCTGCCCGCCTGCCATCATTGCGGGCAGTTCAATCTGCATTGAGGATTTGTTTTCCTGATTGACGGCGTTCCACATTATCTTTTCTTCCGAGAAGCTGAGGCCGTTGCGCTTTAGCTCGTTGTCTATAACGCGCAAGTTGTTTGCCAACTGGGATTGCAGAGTTTCGTTTGTGGCGCGCGCCATCAGATAAACATCTTTTGCTATCTTGCCGGTCTCATTGCGCGCCATTTCGTCCAGTTCTTTCCCGATATCGTTTTTCAGCGAAATTTTTCCGGCAATGATGATGACCGTCATGGCAAGAGCGACGAAAAACACGGCGCAGATGCTCAAAGCCAGAATTTTTGTCTTTACCGACTTGAATCTGAACATATTCCCTCCTTCAAATGTGTGATGAAAGTTCAGGCACCTGAAATTTTTCGAAAGTGCGACCGCTTTTGCGTTTATGAGAAGATTTAGCTCATGCCACTGTGAGCTGATGAAAAAAATCGTACATATTTTCTCGTTAATTTGAAATTGATGTAATTGGGTAATATTCAGGTATGTAAAAGGGTATTGTTAAGAAGTATTTCTGTTGATTTACTTCTTGTCTATCGGAAATTCGGAATATGGACAACAATATTTCCAGGCAGTAGAATCAACGGATAATCACGGCTTGAGGAAAGCGTCATGTCTGACTTTAGTGCATTGCTGCAGAAACCAGAATTTCCGCGCTCGGCGAAGTACGACGCCGGCTGGATGATTGACAACCAGATGGGGCCCAACGCCTTGTGGCTTGTGGAGTGGCTCTGCGAGTCGCTTGACCTGAAACCGGGCATGCGAGTGCTGGACCTCGGCTGCGGCAAGGCCATAACCAGCATCTTTCTGGCCAGGGAATTCGGCGTGCGTGTCGTTGCTGCCGACCTCTGGATGAGCCCTGACAACAACTGGAAGCGTGTGGTAGAGGCCGGTGTTGCCGATCTGGTATGCCCGATCAAGGCCGAGGCTCATGCATTGCCATTTGCGGCGGGTTACTTCGACGCCGTGGTTTCGGTGGACTCTTACCAGTATTACGGTACGGACGAGTTGTACATCGACTATCTTTCGCGCTTTGTGCGTCCCGACGGCCAGTTCGGCATTGTCGAGGTCGGTCTGGCGCGCGAGCTGGACAACGGACCTCCTGCCAGTCTGACGGAGCCGCAGTCCAACGGCAAGGCGTTCTGGGAACCCGCCTGCCGCAGTTTTAAAACGGCTGAGTTCTGGCGCAAGCTGTGGCGAGGCAGTCCCCTGCTGACGGATGTGTCGGTCGATATGCAGGCGGATGGCTGGCGACACTGGCGTGATTTCGAAGTGGTGGTGGAAGCGGCGGGCAAGAGCATTTTTCCTTCATACGCCGAGGCGCTTGAGAAGGATCACGGCCAGACCATAGCTTTTCTGCGTCTGACGGCGCGACGTACAGCAAAGGAAAGCGATGATCTCTACGATCCGGCACTGGGAGTGAAGTTCGGAGTGGACGTGTAATTTCCGGTGCAGGAGTGTGGATTGTCCGTTAACATATCGCGAAACTTTATTTTCCGTATTCCTGCCACAGCTTTTCAATGTTGTCTGCATATTCGTCAGCGTTGAATTTGCGGCGCAGGCCGGCGGCGTTCATATAACGCACCTTACCGAATACCGGGCGTTCAGGCCAGGCGCGGTCGTGCTTTCCGAAACACCAGGCGATTCCCGCACAGCCGTTGGGATCGCGTCCGTCAAGCTCGTATCTGTCGTTGAGATAAACTGCGGTTCTGAACGCTTCTGCGGGCGTCGCACTCCATTCCAGAATCTTTTTGCCCCAGTACATGCGCATGTAACCGTGCATCCTGCCGCTTGCCATCATTTCTTTCTGCGCGGCGTTCCAATAGCGGTCATGCGTGCGTGCTTCTTCGAAGTCTTGCCTTGTGTAAACATGCTCGCGCGGATCGTTGGCGTGCTGTTCCAGCGTTTGCGCGGCCCAGCCGGGAAGGCAGGCGATATTGTCACAGTGCGGATTATAATGCGCAAAATTCATTGCCAGTTCGCGCCTTACAATCAACTCATCGAAGAATTTCTCCGCTGCAGGATGACCTGTTGCAGCAACTTCAAGCGCAATTTCGAGCGGTGAAATCTGTCCGAAGTGCAGATATGGGCTTAAACCTGAGACATAATCGCAGGTGGGATCGTTGCGCAATTTGTCGTAGTTGTTAAGTTTGCGGCTGATGAATGTCTGTAAGCGTTCTCTCGCATGCGTGTAACCGCCTTTAAAATGAGCGCTTTCCGGTACGCTGCGGTCGATGTCAAGATCGGCGAGCAGTTGTAGCGGTGTTCTGTTTACTGCATCAAAAACGGTTTTCAGCCGCAGCGAAGACTTGTGCAATTCGACAGCTTTCGGGGGCATCATAAATCTGTCAAGTATGCGCAGGATTTTGGGCCGCAGCGTATATGCGGCGAATTCTTCTTTCGGAGAAGCCGATTCCAGCGGAACAACCACGTCGCTCTCGACCTGAAAAAGAGCGCATGCGACTTTATCTGACAGGCGGGCACGCCATTCACGCTGGTGGTGCATATACCCGCAATCGGTCACGCACAGCGCCGCGCGCTTCGAAAGTTCAGTTATTCCACCGTCAGTCTCTCCGCGCAGCAGCAGAGTTTTTATTCCGCGCACGGCAAGCGTTGCGACGGTTTCTTCCAGCCCCTGCAACATGAAAGCGAAATGTCGCAGGTTCGCAGACGGATATTTTTCGTTGACTGCGAAACAGGTAAGCAGCGGCAGATTCAGGCGGTTTGCATTCTCGGCAGCGAATTCTAGTGCATGATTGCAGTGCGCCCGCTGAGACTGCTGCATCCAGTACAGAACGAAGTCGCCTTGTTTCTCCGGCTTCTGATTCAGTCTGCGGATGCGTTCCTGCTCTATCATGCCGTTTGCCGGATTCTACTGACAGCAGGCGTAGCCCATGAGAGTTGTCGTGGGGTTCGGGTCGTCAGGCTGAGTGCTCAGCAGTCCACCGGCCCGGCTGCTGTCGTTGTCGGCGCCGTCGTTTGTCCAGCTTTTTACGCTGAAGGCGCCGGCGGAGCGCAGCACTGTCATTTCGGATTTGCTGCAGATGTCACCGTTAAGAGCGGTGCAGGCTCTTGCCGCCGTATAAAAATTTGAGTCTTCGCTGTTGTGAACCGACAGCACACAGACTCCGTCGATATCGGTTCCGCTTGTGCAGCTGAAATCGGCGGCTCTGTACGAGCCGCAGCAGGCATAGGCGAACTGTGCGCTTGCCACGGTCGGATTGTCGGCGGTGCCGCTGCCGACTATGGCGCTGAACGTTGAGGTATCGTTGTCCGAAACGTCGTTGGTGGCGATGGAATCGGCGCCGGTGAAGCGTCCGGCGTCCCGCAGTGCCACCAGTTGACTCTTTGAGCACAGATCGGCTCCGCGCAGATGGCATATTCTGGATGCGGCGCGGAAGTCCGTGTCTCTGGTTTCGTGGATGTACGTCACCTTGATATTGCCGATCGAAAGCGCCTGAGACATGAATGGTTCAGGCGTGATGTTGAGACAACAGGCATACGAATAAAGGTAAGCGACTGCCGGATCGTCGGCTGAAAGCATCCAGTTCTTAAGGCCGCTGTCGTTGTCGGAGAAACTGTTGGACCAGACCGCGTTGTTGCTGTTCATAAGCTGGAAGGTCGAATTCCGCAGCGTCGAATACTGCGAATCGCTGCACAGGTCGCCGCCGATGGCCGCACATGCCGCAGAGGCTGTTGCCCAGTTCGTCGAAAGACTGTTGTCGTATTTCAGTACGCAGAGGCCGTCTTTTACAAAGCCGTAATTTCCGGCGGAGTCTTTGCACTGCGCATGCTGGCTGTCGTCTTCTCCGGACGGGCCGGGCGCGCCGTTGCACACATACTGTTCCGGGCCGCTGCCGATCTGAAAGCCGTAACCGCCGTGTGTGCAGTCTGCCGCATCGGCAGACCAGCTTACCACCGAATCTCCGGCATCGCCCTTATCTCCCTTATCTCCCTTATCTCCCTTGTCTCCCTTAAGTCCCTGCGGGCCCTGAGCGCCGGTGTCTCCCTTGTCTCCCTTGTCTCCCTTGTCTCCCTTATCTCCCTTAAGTCCCTGCGGGCCCTGAGCGCCGGTGTCGCCCTTGTCTCCCTTGTCTCCCTTGTCTCCCTTAAGTCCCTGCGGGCCCTGCAATCCTGTCGGGTCGCCTACCCATTGTCCTTCTTCATTAATTACAAGGCTGTTGTTGATGCTTATGCTTGACGGCGTAATATCACCAACGGCATTTTCTGAGACAAAAGCGAAAGGCATAGCCGAGATGCGGCTGCGCGGTGAGAGAATTTCACTTTCTATGCTGACTTCCATGTACAGCGTGTCGTGTCCGAAAATTTCCGAATCTAAAGGCGTTACCGTTCCAAGGAGAACCGCAAAGGTTCCGTCTTCGACAAAAACCGAAAGTTCCTCGCTCCACAAGGCCGTCCCACCTTCTGCAGAATCGAATATGGAGAAAGTCATCAGTACGTCGTCGCTGATGGGTTGTCCGTTTTCGTCGCTGAGATAGCCGCCATAATTAAGGGTGTGCGGCAGAGCCAGCGCAACTGAAGCCCAAACAGGCAGCAACAGCACTGCAGATAAAATAGCCGATAATATTCTGGTTGATTTATGCATGGTCTTCCTCATTTTTCCTGTCCGGGCGTTTGCGCCGGGCTGAGGATGTAATGTTCGCTGCTCATGGTTTGCGTGCCT
>JAKQSH010000281.1 GCA_029570245.1 Deltaproteobacteria bacterium
GCCGCATTGTGAGGGATCATCATTGCTGACGCATGTGTCGCCGCAAAGGTGATAATTGCCGTCGCAACGGTTGAAGCATCGTCCGCCCAGGCAGTATGCCGCACCGTTGTCCGGCGCGGGGCAGGCGATACAGTCGATTCCGCAGTAGTCGGCATCCGTGTCGGAAAGGCAGGCTCCGTCGCATTCATGATAACCGGACACGCAGGAAAGCACGCAGGTGCCGTCGATGCAGGCTGCAACTCCGTGTTCCGGCGGCTGTTCGCACACAGTGCATGTATCGCCACAGCACGATGTGTTGCCGGGTTCCAGGCACTGACCGTCTATTTCGACGAAGCCTTCGCGGCATTCGAAGTCGCAGGCGAAGAGTCCGAGTTCCGGGTGTTGCAGGCAGAGCGCGTCGGCGTTGGCCGGAGGCGTGCAGGGGACGCAGTTGTCGCCGCATGTGGCCGGACTTGAAGAATCGACACAGTTGCCGTTGCAGAAGTGCGCACCCTCTTCACAGACCGGAACACACTCGCCTCCTATGCATTGGACCTCGCCGCCTTCGGGCGTCGGACACTCCATGCAGAAAGGTCCGCAGAATTCCGGGTCGCTGTCGGAACGGCACACTCCGTCGCCGCAATCGTGATAGTTATCATCGCATTGTGCGACGCATCGACCGCCAACGCAGTAACTCTGACCGTTCTGTGTTGCGGGGCAGGATATACAGGCATCGCCGCAACTGCTTGTGTCGCTGTCGGAATGGCATACGCCGTCATCGCAGGCGTGGTAGCCGTCGTAGCAGTATATATCACACATGCCGCCGATACATACGGCTTCACCATTGGATGTGGGGCCGAGGCATGACATGCAGGATTCGCCGCAGCAGTCCGGATTTTCCGGCAGTCGGCATTCGCCGTTGACCTTTACATATCCGAAGTTGCATTCGAAGTCGCAGTAGTGCAGACCGGAAAGCGAATCGAGAGCACAGGCCGCCTGCGAATGCGGCGGCGTTGGGCAGGGGTAGCAGTTGCTTCCGCAGTGCAGAGTGCTGTCGTCCGAAAGGCATTCCCCGCCGCAGGCATGATATCCTTCCGGGCAGGAAGGTACGCATTCGTCGTCGATGCAGGCAACTGAACCTCCCGGCGGCGCGATGCAGGTTCTGCAGTCCGCACCGCAATGTTTTGTGTCGTTTGCGAGATAGCAATTGCCGTCATCGCAGGCGTGCAGGCCGCTGTTGCACATTGTCGTGCATTCTCCAAAAATACAGTAAGCGTCGCCGTTGGCCGGATCGGGGCAGTTCAGGCAGGCTTCGCCGCAGTGTGTGATATCTCCGTTTGCGTAGCAGTATTCTCCGCACAGATGATATCCTTCCTCACACAGCAGCATGCATTCGTCGTTCACGCAGGCCGAAACTCCATGCTGCGGAGCATCGGGGCAGATTACGTGAGACGGTCCGCACTGATTCGGATCGCCCTGTTCGACGCATTCTCCGTCAAGCTTGACAAATCCTCCGTTGCAGGTGAAATCGCAGTAGAAGCTTTTTGAAACGGGTTCAAATGGACATATGGCCTGTGAGTTGTCAGGCTGCGGACAGGCTTCGCAGCTTGAACCGCAATGGGTGACAGAATCGCTGGCGACGCAGCCCAGTTCTTGGCAGAAGTGCTGATTTTGCGGGCAACTCTGCCCCTGACCGGCAAGCAGCAGTCCGTAGGCGTTCGGGTATCGATAATCGTTGCTGAAAATATCCAGTTCTCCGTTGACAGATGCTTCGCTTGCGGGAGCGAAGCGCACGGTGAAAGCATAGTTCGCACGGGCTTCAATCACGACCGGGGGTTGTCCGCCGGAAAAATCAACGGAGAATCCGTTGAGCCGACTTGAGGCGGTGAGCTGCAGCCAGTTGATTTCCAGTGGGCCGGAACCTGCATTTGAGGCGACGAAGACATGTTCAGCCGCTATTCCAAGATCAACTCCGCCGAAGTCGAAAGGATTGTCGGGCGGGTCAAGCTCCAGCTGCGGGTCAATGGCTTCCGCCGACAGTGCGATTTCGACATGCTGATGTGCCGGATCGTCGCTTATGAATGAAAAAGTCTGCTGATATTCTCCCGGAGAAGCCGTTTCATCGGGAGCGAAAGAAATGTCGATGCTTTCACTTTCGCCTGCTCCAAGCGTGAAATTGTCTGCCGGCAGCAGCTCGAAATACTGCGGGCCTTCTTCGTCAAGTTCGATTCCACTTATGGTAAGAGGTGCGGAGCCTCCGTTTGTAAAAGTGAAAGAAACCGTTCTGGAACTGTTGATAACCACCTGACCGAGATCAATTGAGTCTCCGCTCGGTTGCAACAGCAATTCCGGTCTGACGCCGCGCCCGGAAAGCGAAAGGGCATAGTCTCCGATTCCGCCCAACACACGCATATAGGCAAAACCGGAATCGTTGCCGATTTCTCCCGGAGCGTAAGAGAATGTCAGGTAATCGTAGTCGTTGGGCTGCAGTATTATGGGGAGCACTTCTGAATTTTCAAGCGCAAAATCTCCGGTGCCGGGTCCGAAATCGACACTGTTCAATGTCAGGGTCACCTGACCGCCGTTTCGAACTTTTACGATGACTTCGTTTTTAGCGCCGACCAGAACGTCAGAAAATTCTATATATGGCGGTGAAACTCTCAGGTCCGATTCGATGGAGACTCCGTCAACCGGAATGTCCACCGACGGCGTTTCGTAGTCGTTTGTGAGAATCCGCAGCACGGCTGCATTGCTGCCTGCGGATGTCGGTGAATATGTCAGCTTCACTTCTTCGAACTGCCCCTGCTCAAGCTCAGCACCGACTGCATTCTGTGTATCCAGCATGAATGACGTGTCGGCAGGTTCCACCAGAAGAACGTCTTCGATATACAGCGGTGCTCCTCCGATGTTTGTGAGTTTGACGTAACGCACGGCGAAATCGTTGACGCTGACTATTCCGAAATGCACGCCGCTGTCGGGGGACGCCTGCAAATCCGGCACCACGCCTTCGCCGCGCAGCGGAACTTCAACTTCATAGTTCTGCGGCTCGGCCTCTCCGACTTCTATTATCAGGGTTTCCAGGTGTTCTTCCACGCTTGTCGGCTGGTAAATAACTTCGAAATTGAAGGCGTTAGATGTGCCTGGTGGAATGATCAGCGGGAAAACCACGCCTTCCAGCGGCAAGGCGAAATCGGGAGTTCCGCCGGATTCAAAACGTATTCCGTTTATCGTCAGAACTTTGTTCCAATCCGGGTTCAGCGGCTCGTTTGATATCGTCATTCCGGCGCTCTGATACTCCCCGTCAAGAGGAACGCGTCCGAAATCCACTTCATCCGGCTCCACTATAATACGCGCCTGGCCTATATATTGAGTTAACAGAGCAACATGTATTTCCGGTTCATCGCCGTCGTTGCTGTTTATTATCAGGGTTGCTTCGCGAATACCTGGCACCGAGGGTACAACCTGAATGTTGAGTTCGAACTGTTCGCCCGGTTCGAGTTCGATTATGCTTTCCGGCGCTTCGATAAGGCTGAAGTCCAGTCTTTCGTCCTGTACCAGTTCGAAGCTGTAGATTGTGACCGTTTCGTCTCCGATTGACGTGATTAGCAGTTTTTCCGTACGGCTGCTGCCCAGAACTACCGGACCGAAATCCACCTGATGGGCCACTTCGAGGCTCCATGAACCGCAGCATTCTATTGAATCCTCTTCAGTGTCCCCGTCACTATCTCTGTCTTCGTCGAAATCGCTGTCATTGTCGCCGTCACTGTCAGAGTCGGAGTCCTTGTCTCCGCCGATTTCCACGCGGCAGTAGCCGTCTATGCAGGACAGCCCGTTCGGGCAGTCAAGGTCCTCGTCGCATGGCGTCAATGCGCCGGAATCGACGCAGACGCCGTCAAGGCAGATTTCACCGTCATTGCAGTCTTCGTTTTTTATGCATTCGTCTTCCGTTCCTGTCGTTATGCAGACACCATCAAGGCACCGCTGATTTTCCCGGCAGTCATTGTCGTTCTGACAGATGTTCGCGCCGGAGTCAGTGTCTCCGTCAAAATCGAAGCCCAGCATGCCCATATCGCCTTCGCAGGAAAGCAGCAGAAACGCGATGAAAAACGCAGAAACATAAAAAACCGCCCTGGACGGTGTCCTCATTTTGGCCTCCCGGAAATTGAGAATTCCCCTTTTTTTGAACAGATACAGCCGTAGAATAAAATCTTTATCTTATATTATCTCTATTTGCACTATTAAAGGAAGAAAATATTCCTCCTGACGGGTTTGTGATGAAAATGAAAATGTGGCAGGAATTATGCAGAAAAATCCATCGCAGAAAAAATGCATATAACTATATAAAAGCTGTTGACGTATTCAGAGGGCTTATCGTAAATTCGGTTCAGGTAGGTTGATTTTTCGACGCAGGAGGGAAAAGTGCCATATTGTCCCGTGTGCAATACAGAATTCAGAGAAGGTGTTACCCGTTGCCCTGATTGTGAAGTTCCTCTCGTAAATGAAAACGAAGAAGATTTCGATGTTGAAGACGGCGATGCGGTAGAAATTTATGCCGTTCACGACAAGTCGGAAGCCGAGTATATCAAGGGTCTTCTTGATGACAACGATATCGAATGCGCCATTCGCGTTGTTGAAAGCTCCAGTTTTCCAGCCGCCGGCGGAGACATGAGCGAAAGCCGGATCATTGTCAGCGGAGAACTTGTCGATGAAGCCATCGACGTGATTCGCGGAGCAATTGAAGACGATGTCATATCCGACACCGGCTGGTTCCTGGTGGCCGAAGAAGAAGAAGACATCTGAGTCCCGCCTTTTACGGCAATCGACCTCTTTTATTTCACAGACAGTCAGTCTGATCAGGCGCTTTCTTGTGCATGGCGCTTCAGGGCGTTTTGCATTCCGGTTGCAGATCGCCCGGTGTAGCAGGTCTGCATTATTTCTGTCTGGTAGGAAAGGAGAGGGGGCGACTGGAGAAGCCGCCCCTTGATGAGGGAATGGGTGCCGTCTGACAACCCGGACGCCGTTGGATCGGGTAGAATCGGCGTCCATACCGGAAAAGAAGAGAAGAAATTCCAAAAAGCCTGAATTGCGTGTCGTCCGCAGGTCTGGAGGTCGCCTTTGGACAATATTATTTATAGCAAACGGCGTGCCAGAATTGCCTTGCTGCATAGTGACGTAAATACAGCAACTTATCTTAGTATGCCTCCTGGCTTATTTGTTGTTTCGGTGCATTACGACTGAAATTTATTCATAGACTGTGAAAAAAAAGCAGAGTGAAAAAAGGCGGCTCCGTCTGGAAGCCGCCTGCAGGTTTGAGTCCGGTCCTTTCAGAAAACCTTTCCGTCCAGCATGATTTCATCCAGCACCTTTTTGGCTTCGAGCAGGTATTTGTAATAATCAAGCGTGCGGTT
Organism: Deltaproteobacteria bacterium; assembly: GCA_029570245.1. Classification (GTDB taxonomy): domain Bacteria; phylum Myxococcota_A; class SURF-8; order SURF-8; family SURF-8; genus JAKQSH01. Next base: position 5,388 of record JAKQSH010000281.1, read on the forward strand.
CTTCAGCGTGGCGGTCAGCCTGCCGCGTTCGAGAGCCTGTTTCACTTCGACCGCTCCTTCGAAAACCGTTTTCGTCAGGCGGAAATCCAACTCTGAGGCGATTTTGTCGAACTGGACATGATAACTGCGCCGATCCGGGTCTTCCTGAATAGTGTCAACTTCGCAGTGCGGGAAAACCGAACGCACCATGTTGGCCACCTGAAAGACCTTGAAATTGCAGTCGCTGGCGCCGACGTTGAAAATCTGTCCGCAGACCTTCTCATGTGGAGCTTCCATTACCGTTATGAAGGCGCGGGCGATATCGCCGATGTGCACCAGCGGACGCCACTGCTGGCCGCCGCCTAAAATGTAGATGCGGTTTTTGTTGAAGGCGTTCAGCGTCATTACATTTACAACCAGGTCGAAACGCATGCGGCGCGAATACCCGTAGGCTGTGGCGTTGCGCAGCACCACCGGACAGAAATTCTCGTCGGCCATGGGCAGCACGTCGCGCTCCAGCAGCACTTTGGCTTCGGCGTAAGTGGTTATTGGTTTCGGTTCGGAATTTTCGTTGACCACGTCTTCTTCTGTGTTGCCGTAAACCGAGCAGGACGAAGAGAAGATGTAGCGTTTTACGCCCATTCTGCGAGCTGTTTGTGCCACATGCAGACAGCCGCGATAATTAATGTCCATGGCGATATTCTGATCGAGGTCGCAGGCCGGGTCGTTGGAGAGAGCCGCTAGGTCCATGACGCAATCGACGCCTTCAAAGTATTTTTCCGGGCAACCTCTTATGTCGTCTTTTATCAACCGGATGTTGGGATTGTTCAGGCAGCCTTCCAGCGTATCTTTGCCGAAAAAGAAACGGTCCAGAACCGTGACTTTGTGTCCGCGCTCCAGAAGTTCCGCACAGAGCACCGAGCCGATGTAACCGGCGCCGCCGGTGACGAGTACGTGAGCCATTTTATGTTCCCCCGAAAGATTCAAGCCGTCTGAAACGCACGGCTGTTATTTGAATTGAATCGACCAGTCGAAATCGAACGAAGTGTAAGGGACGCGTTCTTCGTCCGGGTTGTTGCGGTCATATACTTCCGATGCCGTACTTATCAGCTGCGTGTCGTCTTCCAGCGACATCCAGCCGTGATAGACGCCAGGCGGCACCACCAGCAGGGCCGGTTTGCGCGTGCCGATTACATAAGTGGCCTTTTCGCCATATGTCGGGCTGTCGGGGCGGTCGTCCACCAGGCCGAATTTGGCGCTGCCGTGGCTGATGAAGAACCAGTCCCACAGTTTGTAATGCTTATGGAAGGCGCGAATGGTGCCGCGCACCAGATCACCCACCATGTAAACCTGCCCGAACTGCGTGAAATGAGGATCGGAAGCACGCAGTATCTCGGTTAAATAACCACGATCGTCGTGATGAGTCACCAGCTCTATGAATTGAACGTCTTTAATCATGCACCGTCTCCCTCAAAATGAATGAAATGAAATCTCTACCATAAAGTATGCATCATCCGGGCAGGCGGCGTCAAGAAAGGCGGAAAGATGGGAAGGAAAAAGGAATCCGCCGAAGAAAGAACAAACACGGAATGACAACGCATGTGTACCATTTTCCTTACTTACAGACAGGGCAGATTCATTATCTTAATAATGGAACTTCAATACTTGGTGAGAACATATATGGCAAGAGCGCCGGCAACCAGCCCTGCTATACCTGGAATCCGGCTGTTCGTAAATAATTCATGCATTTTGTCCGCCGTTTGAACTTAAATATGGCATTGCAATTCCGAAAGCGTTAAGCATTCGGAGGCTGCGGGATTTGTGGAGAATATGATATCACCGGCTTTTTTGCTTCGTCAGGCAAAAAATATTCTAAAACCTGTAACAGTAGTCTCCAACGTGCGTCCAATGGACAAACGAGCTCGATTGACAGAACATTTTTGAGAAGGAGTTAAAAATGAAAAAATACATGTTGCTGACAGTTTTATTGAGCCTGCTCACTTCGGCGGCTTATGCCCAGCCCTGGGCAAAAATGCACGACGAAGACCTGATGGAATTGAGACTCTCGATAGGTGCGTATCTGCTTCTCGACGAACTTCAGTTGAGCCCTGAGCAGAAAAGCGATCTGGTCGCCATTCTCGACGACTTCCGTCAGGATCGGGCCGAAGCGGAAACAATTATGAAGGAATTCCACGACAGTGCAAAAAACGAAATGACGGCTGTTCTGGAAAACCTGAAAAACGGCAGAGGCATAAGCGAAGAAGATGCCGTCGTAATGGCCGAAAAACGTGATAAACACTTCGCAACCATGAAATCCTTCAAAGACAAACTTGATGCCCATATAGCCGGAATTATGGAAATTCTAAGCGATGAACAGTCCGAAAAGCTGCGTAAATTCAATCCTATGGCCAAGCTTGACCCGCATGGAAAAACCCCCAGAGGACTTTTCAGCTTCATGGAGGAAATGAAGGATGCTTCCGGCGCGGAAATACTGGAAAAAATCCGCAGCATGTCCGATGAAGAATTCTCCAGTTTCAAAAAAGAAGGCTGCCCCTTGGGCGATCCGGCTATGGGGCCGGGCATGGGGCCTGGGCCGGGCATGGGTCCAGGACCGGATATGGCTCCGGGAAAAGGCAGAGGTCTCGGAAAAGATAAAGGGCCCGGCGGGCGTCTGATGGCTCGTTTTGAGAAAATCCGCGCCATGTCGGATGAGGAATTCCAGGCCAAAAAAGATGATCTTGCAGCTTTTATTGAAAAAGGTCGTGAAATGCGCGCCAGACGCAGCGGCAAAGGCTTCGACGGCGAACCGCCCATGCCCTTCATGGGAAAAGCGCATCAGCACATGGTAAGAGCAATACTTCTTTCCGACGGATTCTACGAGGCTTTGAAATCCAACTGATCCGTCTTAATGCCCCCTCTCTCTGTACAACCCCCTCCGTATCATCTGTGGTTAACCCCGGCAAGTGCCGGGGTTTCCCTTTTTTGAGATATTTCAACAGCTTTCTTGCCTGATTAAATCCATGTGATATTATTGAAGTTTAAGAAGATGCCCTTAAAAGGCAGTATTTGAAAGGACTCGCATGAGCGTTCGCCTCGATATAAAACTTGACGGCGTGGCGGTGTTGCGTGCTTCGGGCGACGGCGTAAAGCCCGATCCGGCAGTGGCAGCCAGCCTGGTGGAACTTGCAGGCGCCGACGGCGTAACCATGCATCTGCACTCCGACCGATCGACCGTTAAAATGCGTGATCTTCAGGTTATTCGAGAAACGGTGGGAATCCCGCTTAATCTCGAACTGGCCGTGCTTGAGAAAATGCGCGAGCATGCGCTTGAATTGCACCCGACCATGGTAACTATGGTGGCCGAGCCGATGGATGTCACAGGTGATCGCAGTGTGCTGGAACTTGCCAAGGTGCGCGATCTGGCTTCTTCTTTTGTCGGACACCTGAAAGACAGCGCCATCGGCTGCTGTGTTTTCATTCCGGCTGAGCTTGAAGCCGTCAAACTGGCCAGAAGGCTGAATGCCGATATGGTGATGCTGGACACCACTCCCTATACACGTGCAGATAAGGGCCGCGCGAGAGAACACGAACTTCAGCTGCTCGAAAACGCGCTGCGGCTGTCGCGCAAACTCGAAATGGGCGTACGTTTCGGCGGAGGCATAAGTTACAACAACGCCGAAGCTCTGGCTCAGCTGAAACCGGATACTCTTGTAGTCGGTCATGGCGTGATGGCACGCGCAATTCTCATGGGCATAGATCGCGCGGTCGGAGAGATGGTGCAGACCATCGCCAGGGCAGGCTGAAGCAACGGAGTTCATATCATGTTCAAACTGGCGTTGGCCGAACAGATGCGCGAACTTGACCGCCTTGCCATTGAGGAACGCGGGTATCCCGGCTGTCAGCTTATGGAGATCGCCGGTTACGCTACGGCCTGTGGTATTATGCAGCTTCAGTGCGTTGAGCATGAGGCTGCCGTATTCTGCGGTTCAGGCAACAACGGCGGCGACGGATTTGTAATCGCGCGCTATCTGGCACGAGCCGACTGGAAGGTTGAAGTCTTTCTTCTGTCCGACCCGGAAAAATTGCGTGGCGACGCCAGGCTGAATTATGAACGTCTTGAAAATTGTCCGGTGAAAAAATTCATGCTTGACGCCGACGGTCTGGAAGATTTTGCGGCTTTCTGGAAAGGACGCGGAGTTGTGGTTGACGCCCTTTTCGGAACCGGTCTGGCGCGTGACTTGGACGGCATTTACCGGCAGGCGGTTGAAACCATCAATAAAGTAAGCGGCTTCAAGGTCGCAGTTGATATCCCTTCCGGCCTTAGCGCCGATTCCGGTCACGTTCTGGGTGTTGCAGTAAAGGCCGACGCCACCTGGACTTACGGCCTGCGCAAGCTTGGAATGCATACTTATCGTGGCCCGGAGCTGTGTGGAGACATTAAACTTGTCGATATCGGCATTCCTTCCGATCTGATCGAAAACCAGGGGCTGAATCATTTTCTCATAAGTGAAAATGATGCGCGTTCCGGCGTGAAAGCGCGCGACAGGCTGTCGCATAAGGGCAACTTCGGTCATCTGCTCCTGATTGCCGGTTCCGCCGACAAACCCGGTGCGGCACTTATGGCGGCTGAAGCCGCATTGCGGGCCGGAGTAGGTCTTCTTACGCTGGCTTCTCATCCTGTGGCTGCAATAGCGGCGGTCGGACGCGCGCCTGAAGCCATGACGGCACAGTATTCGACGCCGGCAGAACTGCGCGACATGCTTCCAGAACTCATTAAAGGGAAGACGGCGCTGGCGGTAGGTCCGGGCTGGGGCTGCGAAGCTGAAAAGTACGAAATTCTGCTGCAGCTCTGCCGTGATTTCGAGGGGGCGCTGCTGCTTGATGCCGACGCGCTTACACTGATTTCCGGCAGAGAACGCCGACCATGGATCGAAAGGGCCGAAGCCGGTAAGACCACCATAATTACACCTCATCCGGGTGAGGCTGCGCGTCTGCTTGAAGTCAAACATGCCGGAATAGTCGAAGATCGTGCCTGGGCTGTGCGCGAGCTGGCTTTCAGATTTGGAGCTGTGGCGGTGCTGAAGGGCGCGGCAACTCTTGTCTGTCGCGACGGTATGGTGTTTGTGAATCCAAGCGGCAATCCCGGCATGGCCTGCGGCGGTTCTGGAGACGTGCTTACAGGTATCGCCGGAGCTTTCGCCGCCTGCGGCGGAGACGCTCTCGATTATATGATCCGTGCCGTTTATCTGCATGGACTGGCTGGAGACATGGCCGCTGCTGCAAAGGGTCAGGGCGGAATGAAGGCTACCGATTTGATTCAGTTTGTACCGGATATTCTTCGCGAGTGGGAGGAAGGCCGTGCGGTTTACGATTGAAAGCAGAAAAGAAGAAGTTACCGATTCTGTCGCGCGCAGACTGTCTTCAATATTGCGTCCCGGTGACGTAATCGGTCTGGTGGGCGACCTCGGCGCCGGAAAGAC
>JAKQSH010000283.1 GCA_029570245.1 Deltaproteobacteria bacterium
CCAGATCACCGTCGTTCTGACATTCGCAGCAATAAAGATAAGGCTGTTCCGGGTCTTCGCAGGCCTCGTTACAGCTGGATTCAACCCACATCGAAAGCACATTGTCGCACTTCAGAAGCTTATCGTCGTCGCATTTGTACGAATCCGTGGCAGGATTGCAGCAATCGCAGCAGGAGAGATTTGATGCAAGACTGCTCAGGCAGGCCAGACCACAGTCTCCGGGTTGCCATGTTTTTGTGGCGTTGTCGCAACTCTCAATTGCGCTGTCGGTACATTGAAATTTATCCCACGACGGATCGCAGCAATTGCAGCAGTTGCTTTCATCGCTCTGAATCTCGCTGCTCCATAGAAAACAGGCACCGATATTGCCGCTGACGCACGGCCTTTCGGTCCATTTTCCGGCGATGCACATCGCTACGACGTTGCCGGGATCAAGACACTGAAACGCCCCGCTGTCAACACAATCGCCGGAACCGTCGCCATCGGTGTCGATTATCCTCTTGCACTCATTGTACTCGCATTTATAACCGGTGCTGCAATCCGAATCCTTCACGCATTCGCGATAAACATCGTCGCCGCCTGATGAAGAACAGGCAGTCATTATGAAAAGCAGAAATACTGCCGACAATGCCGATAATACAGGTATGATTGTGTTTTTCATTGTTCAGTCCGATAAATCTGTTGCACACTTTTCTACAAGCAGTATATCACAGCATTTTTCAATTTGGAAATCCATGATTTTTATGTGAAAAAAGATTTTGCATTCTTGCGTTTCATTATTTATCATGTAATCAGTACGGAGAGGCTTTTTGCAAGTCTGCGGTTTTTATTTGAGGCAGTAAATCTGCGAGGATCAGACGCGCGGGGTGGTATGTCCCAAAAGCCTTCAAACCAGACTTGTCGTACAAATGGAAAGATGATGTAAAAAGGGGGAAAAAAATGAACGTAGAAGTTGGAAAAGTAAAATGGTTCAACGATGCACGGGGTTTCGGTTTTATCACCAGAGCAAACGGTGAGGATGTATTTGTACATTACACCGCAATCGAAGGTGACGGATTCCGCTCTCTTGCAGAGGGGCAGGAAGTGGAATTCGAGTTTATGAAAGGGCCCAAGGGACTGCTGGCGCAGAGAGTCTCAAAGACCAACGTCGCCTGATTCAGGCTGCGCTTCTGTTCATCGTAGTTTTCCGCATTTCTAAACGAAGTGTCCTGAGGAAGTTCAAGCTGAAGTTCCATTGTTGAAGTACATGCTCCCAATCACAAGTTGTATGTAAATGCGAGAAATGAAATACGATGTCCTGAGCTGCCCTTCCGGCAGCGCAGTTGTGGTTGAATGCGACGGAAGCATCAGGCAGGTACTGCTGCTCGAAAGCGGTAAAGACCCGGACTCTGCACTCCTTGAGATGTCAGAAAAAGGGATACTTCTAAAAAAGGGAAAGCTTGAACGTCGGCTTTACGAGTGGTTCGAAGCATACGAGCGCCGGATTCCACCCGGAAAACCGACGTTCAGGCTTGAGCCTGACGGTACGGAATTTCAGCTCCGCGTATGGAGACGAACGTTAGAAATTCCTTTTGGAGACGTATTGACATACGGACAAATGGCTGCCGATATCGGCTGTGCGTCAGCGCAGGCGATCGGTCAGGCGCTGGGCCGCAATCCGATTCCACTTATAATTCCATGCCACCGGATAATAGCCGCCGGAATGAATATTGGCGGGTTCACCGGAGGTTTGAGCATTAAAACGGCCTTGCTGAAGCATGAAGGCTGGACGATAAGAAACGGTGCCATATCAAGATGGTAGCGCCTAAGTTTAAATCATCACATCAGCCTTCAGGAACAACTATTTCTTTCACTTTGTAGTCCCGACAGTTTTTGTTTTCATTAAGGTACAAAGCTTCGAGGCGCTTCAGATTTTCGCGAGCCATGCGGGTCCACTCGTTGTCGGCACGCAGGCGCTCCGATATTTCGACTGTTCGTTCGAATACACGAATAGCCTTGCGCAGCAGTACGGCGACTTTGTTCGAAAGCACGCAACGGTATCCTTCGAGCTCCTCTGAGCTCAAACCTTCAGGAGCTGGAGCATCAATAAACGAATGGTAAAACTCTTCGTACAGAACCCCCAGTCTGAAACCGGAGGCGGTAGCCCAGTAGGCGTCGTTGCAGCGCATGCTTTTTAAAAACCACTCCTGAGCGGCGACCAGATGCGTCGCCTTGCTTTCGAGTTGGCGTTCCATTTCCGCGTAAGTGGCCCTGCCGTCGAGCCTGACATCCTCGAAGCGCTTATGTTCCAACTCCGCCAGATAAAAAGCGGCCATGGCGCCGTGATATGTATCGAAGACGTTTTCTTTTCCAAGGCCCAGCAGGTACATCTCGTAGGCGTCTTTCAACATAAGTTCGGCGTCTTCGGTTTTTCCGAGCTCAAATGCCACTGCCCCGGAACGAGCGGCAACTTCAACCGCATCGTCCGGGTCAAGGCCGCCATCGCTGCGAATCACTTCAAGAAGTTCGGCGCTGGCCTTCCAGTCTTTAAGCTGGTAAAGCACATCCAGCATCTGAAAGCGCGCATCTTTGCGGTCGGTTCTGTTGAAAGCCGAATTCTCCGCGATACGGTACATTTCGAGAGCTTCGGCATATTTTCCCCATTTGTGGTAGATGAGGCCGCAGTTATAGGCTGCGTGGGAGTAACGCGCAAATTCTGGATGCCGCTTGACTATGGCCAGGAAATGAGCCAGCGCCACTGCTTTCTGACCGGAACTGTAATAATCCAGCCCCAGACTGAACAGCTTCGCCGGCGGAATATTGTCTGGTATGGGTGCGATTTCGTTTTCCGGCGCCTTATCTCCGAATTTCATATCTGAGCGGACATGCAGCGGCTCCATCTGCATTTTTTTTGCGGCGCAGGCGTAACTCAAAAGCAGTGCAGCTGCCAGCATCAGCAGCAGAAAAAGTTTCTCACACTTTATCATCAGTTCTCCCCCGCGAAAATGTACTTCAGTCCCACAGCAGGGCGGCAAACTCAAGCAGGCTGCCGATATCGTGAATGTCGCGCTCAAAAAGAGGAATCTGCACCAGAGCGGCCTGTCTGCTGAGATTTTTCTTAAGCAGCTGAAGTTCATGCTCGAACTTCAGCGAGATGCGGTTGTATACTTTCCAGTTTTTCCAGAGTTTCTCAGCCAAAGTCATGCTGATGTACTCTTCCGGCGCGCCGGCTGAACGCAACAGTTCTACAATGTTTATGTTTCCGAAATCAACCACACTGTTTTCGTCGTAGAGGCTGCGGTTAAGAATGAAGCCGCTGAAGTTGAAAGCCGCTTTTTCGAGCTCGCGATAAAACGCGGAAGCTTCGCGAATTCCGGCGGGAGAAGAAGAAGACACAACCAAAAAAGATGTCGCCGGATCGTGCAGCAGTTTCTGTACACATTCCGCGCGCCGATGAAAATCTTCGAACATGCCCTGGAAAGAACTCAGGAAGTCTGCGATGTCGGACAGCATTTCTCCGCCGACAAAACGAGTCAGAATTTTCAGGATATACGCAGAGCCGAAAGACAGCACCTGCACGCTGAGCTTTCCGGCGGCCAGATATGGCTTGATGACCCATTTGAATATGGATTCGTCAACCACATCCATCATACGCTGCGGAGCCTGCAGCAGGTCGATGGCATGGAGACTGGGCGGCGTGTCCAGCACAAGCAGATCGTAACCGCCATTGTATGCCAGATCGTACAGTTTCTCCATTGCCGCGTATTCGTGTGAACCGCCCACGGCGCTGGTAAAATGCTGATAAAAACGATTGCCGAGTATGCGTTGTTTCTGTTCCGGGCTGCGTGCGTAGCGCGACACCATTTCGTCGTATGCCGAACGGCTGTCAAGCATCATAGCCCAGAGTTCTCCGCCGTTCTCGGATATTGCGGAATGCTCCACCATGGAAGGGACATTACCCAGTTCTTCAAGACCCAGAGAATCAGCCAGGCGGCGCGCCGGATCGACAGTGAGCACAACCGCTTTTTTCCCCTGCATCGCAGAACGACAGGCAATCGCCGCCGAACAGGTTGTTTTTCCGACTCCACCCGGCCCGCAAACAACAATAACGCGGCATTTCTCTATTGCTTTTTCAAGTCCTGCCACTTGCTGCAAACTCCGTTTCCATGATTTCCGCAAGCATGCCGGTGACGGCGCTGTCCATTTCGTCGGCAAACACATATGGAAGTTCTATGCAGTCGAGCGGCAGTTTTTTTCTGAGCAATTCCACATAATGCCTGTTCAATCTGTGCCTGGCGATGCTCATGTGTGCACATTTAAGCAGACAGCGCAAACGCCAGTCGCCGCGCAGTTTCCCTGCAACCAGGTTTTCGACGACATCCTGCTCCCGTGGATTGAACATCGGTGGAAATACCGCATTAATGAAGAGCACGCCAGGCGGGATATGATATTCTTCTAGCAGTTTCTTATACAGCCCCATGGTTTCGCTGGCCGGCATCTCTTCTGGCAGAGAAACAAAATTGACGGCAGTAAGCGTCGGGTCTGTAAGGACTTTGTACATGTCGCGCACTTCGCGGTTTATAGGCCCGCTGTGCACAGCCGACAGCATCACACTGGGAATATTCAGCAGAAAGATACCGTGGCCGGTCGGCGGGGCGTCAACAATTATTATGTCGTACAGCGGCTTTCCGGCGGCGTCGGTTTCTTTTTCGTGGAACAGAATTTTTCCCAGCACCACAAGGTCTTTAAGGGCGGGAACGGCACGAATGAAATATTTGACGGCACGGTTTTCGAAAACCAACCGGTAAATGAATTCAAGACGCACCTGCATGACTGCGTATTCTTTCAGCGCATCCATGGCCTGAATGTTGACCATGAAAAGTCCCGGCAGAGTTTCTACAACTTCGGATGTGGCTTTCTGACAGCCAAGAAGAGGAGAAAGGCGATCTTCGGAAGTCATCTGAACGCACAGAACCTTCATGCCGCGCTTCAGCGCACACTGCACCAGCGCCGCCGTCACCAGGCTGCGGCCTACTCCACCCTTTCCCATTGTTATCAGCAGCCTGCGATTGAATATGTCCTTCATTGACCGCTCCGCTTGCGATTTTTTTAACAGTACAGGTACTTTTCCGGCAAGTCAAGCCGGCATCCCTTTTGACATGCAAACAGATGAATGATATTTTAAATATAGAAAACCTTATTTAACATTCCGACTCAGAATCCAGCTTAACAGCAGGGACGGACGCATTATGAATGAATTTACCGAAAATGGCGGAAGCACGGCAGAAGCGAAAGACGGAATATACAGCTCAGACGCGCCGATACTGATACTGGGAGCCGGAAGCAACACCGGACTGTTTCTGACACGCCGTTTTGCGGCGAACGGACGTAAGCTGTTTATCTCTTTCCGCAGCGACCCCGAAGCGGCTGTAAAACTTCAACTGGATTATCCGCAGAACATTCTCGGCGCATGGCCGATTGAAGCCGGCGTCGCGTCCGGCGTAAAAAAATTCTTCGACAGGGTGCAGGAAAAAACCGACCGACTGTATGCTGTAATCAACTGCATCGGGCATTTTTTTCAGGCGCCTCTCATGGAAACCGCTGAAGATGAATTTCTCGACACTCTCAACGTGAATCTGGCGCAGGC
>JAKQSH010000290.1 GCA_029570245.1 Deltaproteobacteria bacterium
CCATTGCCCGCGCTTTCTGGGAGGCGAGCGGAAAGGTCGCCGTAGCCTACCCCGGAACTCCGAGCACGGAAATCATCGAAAACTGCTCCAAATATAAAGAGCTTGATTCTCAATGGTCCATCAACGAGAAAGTGGCAATGGAAGTCGCCGCCGGTTCGTGCATTGGCGGAGCGCGCACGATCTGCGCAATGAAACACGTCGGTCTTAACGTCGCCGCCGACCCGTTTTTTACTCTGTCATATACGGGTGTCAACGCCGGACTGGTGGTCGTCACCGCCGACGATCCACAGATGCACAGTTCGCAGAACGAACAGGACAACCGTCATTACGGACGCGCGGCCAAAGTGCTGATGCTAGAACCGGCCAGTTCGCAGGAAGCTTACGATTATGTGAAAGCCGGACTCGAACTTTCTGAAAAATACGATACTCCGGTACTGCTGCGGGTAACGACACGCATCTGCCATGCACACGGAGTAGTCAATGTCGCCGAACGCCAGGAAGTAGAGCTCAAGCCCTACGAAAAGCAGTATCAGAAATTCGTAATGCTGCCGGCCCACGCCCGTATGCGTCATCCGATTGTCGAAAAACGACTGGACGATCTGCGCGAATTCGGACGCAACTGCCCATTCAATCGTGTCGAAGACGGAAAAGACCGCTCAATCGGCTTCATTACTTCGGGCATTTCGTACACTTACGTAAAAGAAGCTTTCCCTGATGCCCCGGTGCTTAAATACGGACTGACGTTCCCGCTCAACACTGATATCGCCCGCGACTTCGCAGCCACGGTCGATAAACTCTATGTCGTCGAAGAAGGCGATCCGTACCTTGAAGATCAACTGAAAGCAGTTGGAATAAAGGTTGATCACGGCAAAGACGTAATCGGGCTCATCGGAGAACTTTCGGTTGACCGGGTTCGCCGCAGCTTCTGCCTGCCAGTCGAAGACGGTCTTTCCACAGAAGTCCCGGTGCCCGGCCGGCCGCCCGCACTGTGCGCCGGATGCTCTCACCGTGGAATCTTCACCGCCCTCAAAAAAGAAAAAGCTACGGTCTTCGGCGATATCGGTTGCTACACGCTGGCCGCCCTGCCCCCGATTTCCACAATGGACGCCTGCATATGCATGGGCGCTTCCGTGTCCGGTGCTTCGGGTCTGGTGAAGGCCCGCAAACACAGCGGAGAAAAACGCCGCATGGCCTGCGTCATAGGCGACTCCACCTTTATGCATTCAGGCATAACCGGTCTGATCGACGCAGTATACAACCGCAATCCGTTTGTAACGGTTATTCTCGACAATCGGGTAACCGCCATGACCGGCCATCAGAACAACCCAGTAACCGGTCTTGACATACACAACCAGGAAGCCTGGCAGATCGACCTGATGGCGCTGTGCAAAGCCTGCGGCGTAAAACACGTCGATATCGTAGACGCTTACAACATGGAAGAAATGCGCAGCGTGCTGCAGAAACACTGGGAACTGGACGAACCTTCAGTGGTAATCACAAAGCGCGTCTGCGTGGCCTGGGCGCGCTGGACCGACGTTCCCTACACCGTCGATACAGACCTCTGCACCGGCTGCATGTCGTGCGTGCGAATCGGCTGTCCGGCAATCGTATTCGACAAAGAAAATCGCAAATCCTCCATCTCAGATGTGTTCTGCGTCGGTTGCAGCCTGTGCGCTCAGGAGTGCAAATTCAACGCCATATACAGAACCGACAAAGAAGAAGAGCATTTGCAGATCAAGGAAAAAGAACTGAAAGAAAGAGCCGAGAAGAAAGCCCGCAAAGGAGGTCAGGAATGAAAGGCACCACCAATATCCTGATCGTCGGAGTCGGCGGACAGGGAATACTTTTAGCCGGCGACCTTCTGGCGCGCGCGGCCATGTCAGCCGGATTCGATGTGAAGAAAAGTGAAGTTCACGGAATGGCACAGAGAGGCGGCAGCGTCAACTCCCAGATTCGCTTCGGTGAAAAAGTGCATTCTCCGCTTATTCCGCAGGGCGAAACAGACATTCTGCTTTCGTTCGAACGCCTTGAGCCCCTGCGCTGGCTCAACCTCTGCGGCAGGCAGACCAGAGCCATCGTATCGGATCAGATCATTCATTCAATGACGACCGGAACCGGCGCCGAAAAATACCCCGACAAAGTAGAAGACGAACTGGCGGCCTGCTTCGGCAGTCTGCAGCTGGTTCCGGCGCTTGACATAGCACGCGAAATCGGCAACCTGCGCGTTGTAAACATCCTGCTGCTGGGCCTGGCGGCGCGCCATATGCCATTCGAACGTGAACTGTGGAAAAAAGTCATAGAAGAAAGACTGCCGAAGAAGACGCTAGAAATCAACCTCAAAGCCTTCGACTACGGCTTCAGCATGGCGCTGTAACGACAGGTCTTAATACAGACACGGTGAAGGACGGAAGAAATTCCGTCCTTTTTTTTATAATACTTCGCCGGAAAAATTCTCCGTCAAACCCGATGCAATTGCAGGACAGAAACACCACCACAGGAACGATAAAGCACAATGACGAAAAACCGTATCCTATTTTCTTGCGCGGGATTTCTTTTTTTCGTGCTCTACAACGACTGTGGTTTTAATGCCGCCGCGAACAGCGAAGTCGCCTTCAACTTTTATGCGATGAGGCTCCAGAACCTTAACCAGATCGTCACAGATCATGTTCGTCACAGCTTCGTGGAAATGGCCTTCGTTTCTAAACGACCAGAGATAAAGCTTCAACGACTTCAGCTCTACGCATTTTCTGTCTGGGGAATATGAAATGCGTATGGTTGCGAAATCCGGCTGGCCGGTCATTGGACAGACACAGGTGAACTCCGGGCATTCCATATTGATGTCGAAACGACGCTCAGGGTTTGGGTTGGGAAAAACTTCCAATGTTTTGGACGGGCCTTTCGCCGTGCGTTTCGAAACATCGAGATTTACTGCCTTTGCGGAACTCTTTTCAACCGGCATCATGGCCTCCGTGAGAAACGATAATTTATAAAAACATCAACTCTATCCGTTTGCTGAAAATCGGATGATTTGCTAGTTTATTTATCTATGGAACAAATGCAATGCAGAAAGGCGATTTGCTTATGAGTTCGATGAAAATAAGATTCTCCGCTTCCGACGTATTCAAGTTCAAGGCCGACGCGCTGGTGCTGCCGCTGGAAAAAGAAGCCTGGGACAGTGACGAACTGTTCGTGCGGATCAACACCGCTCTTGACGGCCTGGCTTTGAAAATGCTCAGAAAAATCGACTTCAAGGCCGAAAAGAATTCTTATTTTCTATTGCAGACCGTCGGGCGCCTGCCTTTTGACAATGTATTGTTCATCGGCCTCGGAGACGAAAGCCTTGATGCAGCCGCAGTCTGGGACCTGGGGGCTTTTATCGTACGCAAAGCCCGCTCCCGCGCGATTTCGTCGCTGGCAATCGCCTGTGATTTCTCTTCCGCCGATA
>JAKQSH010000294.1 GCA_029570245.1 Deltaproteobacteria bacterium
GCGCTGGTTGCCTGCGATCTTACCGAAACTCACCTGAAAAAACTCATGATAGAAATGCTCGAACCTTACGCCGTTCCTCGCCGCGTGAAGATTGTTTCGCGTATCACCAGAACGCCTGCGGGTAAAATTGACCGTTCCAAGATAGAGCAGATACTTCTCTTCGATAAAGATTAAGAAAGTCAGTCCGTTTTTTCTCTTTTTGCTTTCAGCCGTTTCAGGCGGTGCGCGAGCGATTCTTTTTCGTCTTGTGAAAAACCATTATTCTGACTGAGCGCGTTCTCCACAAGCATTTTTGCCGCGTTGCAGTCGCGGGCGTGATGCTCCAGCCATTTGGCCATCTCCGAAACGGCGGCAAAATCAAAAGGCGAGATTTCTAAAATTTCCTGCCAGATTTGCGTGGCTTCTTCCCAGCGTCCGGTGCGTTTGCATAAAGAGGCCAATTCTTTTTTGGAGATGGCGGATAGTTCGCCGCCTACCGCGTTTTCGTTAAATACATCCAGAATTTTTCCGGCGCGTTCGGTATCGCGGCGCTTGAACAGAAACCGTGCCGCCGCCAGGTAATCGTCCGCGTGTGAATTATGCACTTCCTGCTTGGCGCAGAGAATTTCCGTCAAATGCGCGGTAAGCGTGGCCATGGAAATAACGTCCAGTTTGTTGTGTTCAAAAATAGCTTCCAGAAGCCGCCCGTCGCGCTGTTTGAGCCAGTCGAAGTAGCGCTGCGGAATTTCCCAGCCGGGAATATCGCCTTCGCGGAATACTCCCAGCACCTCTGCCTCCAGCGTTCCCAGCCGGCTGTTTTCGAGGCGATGCCCCAGAATGCGCCGCGAAGGATGCAGCAAATCCAGATGGGAAAGCTCAGCTATGCCGCTCTTCAGCCGGTTCATAATAAAGCGGGAGGTCAAAAGATTAATATCAAAAGCCTTGCCGTTGAAAGTAACCAGAAATTTCTTTTGCGCGGTGATTTCGGCAAGATAAGAAAGCGCGGCTCGTTCTTCGGAAAAATCACGCGCGAAAATCTGACGGATGTGGAAAGCGCCATCTTCAAACCAGCCCAGGCCGATTAAGAAAGCCATCGTGCCCGTGCCGCCGGAAAGGCCGGTTGTTTCCGTATCGAGAAAAAGGCCTTCCTCGCAGCGGTACTCGCTTAAAGTGTAATCACCGGCCAGAAGCGCCGCCGCGCGCATATCCAGATTCAGCGCTTCACAGATATTGCGCTTTCCGTGGCGGCAGTTGCCGGGCATGATGTCGCTTACCAGAAAAAACCTGCCGTACTTGTTTTCCATTTCTTCACCCCGGACTATTTTTTCCAGAGCGATGGTTTCTCCCCAGAATTCTTTTTTGGGCGCGGCAGTTGGCGCCTGGGGACGGCGCGAAAGAATCATATCCATCCGCCGGCGCAGTTCATCAATTCGCGCCTGTTTTTCCGAAGGTGCGGCAGGCGTTACTGTTTTTTCTCCGGTCAGGCGTCTTAATTTATCAATCGAGCTCATAACGTATTTTGTTATACCAAGTCATTGTCTAAATATCTATGCGATTCTTTATTTGTATAATGAGAATTTCTTTTTGCCATTGATTTGCATATTATGATTATTTTTAATCATCTGATTTATCAGTAATAATGTCGAATATTATCGTTCCATATTACGATACGATGTGGTTTATTTAGATTTCCATCGTGGTCTTGATAAATTATATTTCCATATAACTTTATTTAAGCTCCAAACATTCGGAGAGTGATTATGCCCAGAAAAATCGAATACTACAGGAGTTACGGAGATAAGCTAATCAGCATCTTTGTAAAATTGCTTTTTGAGGATCGGTATTATTCCTTAAATGAGCTTGTAAGTTTTCTCGGATGTTCAAAACCGACGGTTCTACGCTTGATTGAAGACATCAGGCGTTCTTACCGTGTAGAGATAGAAGAAGAAAAATAAGAAAACGGGAAAAATATATCAGGATGAAGCGCCCTCTGCACCAGCCGCAGCTTTCACCTTTCACGGAATCAAAATGGGATGTTCTTCAGATGTGCAAGACATTTACCCAAAATCTTCTCGGAGCAAAATTATTCGAGGGAGGCGCAGAAGGCACCTACAAAGTGATAGTTTTAAGAAGTTGTTTGGATTGAGGATTACTATTTGAAAGGTTTGTCAAAAAGTAAGCTGGATCTCCGCATTTGGCAATACGGGTTTTGTTTTGCATGAATTGTTAAGAGTAAAGATTTGATCCCTATCGTTGCTCTGGATAAAAAACTGGCGCAGGTTGCCGTTACCCTGCACATAAAATACTAGGAAATGTATTGAAGGCAACGGCTTGGAAATAGATGGACGTTGTTATCCCTGTTTTACTATTCTCTATTAGCATTTTCTATTGTGCGGGCTTCTGAAGTATGAGCACCATGGAAGGCAGAGTGAGCTTCGAGTCAGGCCCCCGCTGTGTTCCCGGGGCCATGTAATCGCGCTCGACGAGCGACGCCTTGTCGCCGGGCGGGATCACGAGCTCTGTGTCTTTCACTGACAAACAGAAGCCGTGGGTCAGCGCTCGCACTTTCTCGTCTTCACAGTTGCGGGTAAAATAGTAGACGTAGAGCTTATCCAGGTTATTTACTCCCGTGTACCACTCCGGCTTCGCGCTGCCCTCGAGCTTTGAGCCGTCGACATTCTCTGCGCCCAGCCTTAGGCGGAAGTTGTTGACCCCCAGGCTGACGTAGCTTGCGTTTCCGGTCGCCGTACCCAGGGTTCCAATCACCGCATAGACTTCGCCGTTGTCAAACTCATAGCCGCCGCTGAATTGGTAAGTTGCGTCCTGCGTGTCCGCGAGACAGTCCATCCCAATGTTGTCGCATAGCGGTCCAACCAGATTGAACGGGGACGACTGCGTGTCGATAAAAGACCTGGCCTTGTCTGAGCAACCAGTGGTATCGACGCATGGTTGCCCCCATGCTTGGCTGACTTTCTGCACAAGTTGGTTGAGATCGTCCTTGAGGTACGCTTCGGAAACCGCCTTCCTCGGTTCAGGACTGTTGTCCTCCCATGCCGGATAAGGCTTGGGCGGGTATGGTTGAGAAGCGCGGATGCGCAGAATCGACAGCGATGGATTGTTCCTCCAGATATCTGAAGGCGTGCCCTCCTTGCCACCGTCTTCCGGGAGAGAGTAACGAATTCCTGAAACGAAATCGTCGGCGTCTTCACCAAGGCCAATTCTCATGTTCGCGGGTATGCTCTCGGTAAAGATGTCTTGATCAGCAACCGAAAGATTGTGCAGGATTCGTCGGATTTTCTGATCCATATACCGGTCGGGCGTAATGATAAAGTACCGGAACTGACCGAAGCTTCCGCCTGACCGCCTTTCAATGACAATGTTGTTGTTGCTGTCGCTCAGACTGTCGAAAGTTAAAATGCGGTCCTGCGCGGGACGACCAGGGACCGTGTGGAAGAAAACGTCTTTGGCGCCGATCCGGTTGATAAAATGGTACGTATCGTT
>JAKQSH010000338.1 GCA_029570245.1 Deltaproteobacteria bacterium
AGGCTGAAGAAGCTCGCAGGCTTGCCGAAGAGCAGGAACGCCTGCGCAAGGCTGAAGAAGCTCGCAGGCTCGCCGAAGAGCAGGAACGCCTGCGCAAGGCTGAAGAAGCTCGCAGACTCGCCGAAGAGAAGGAACGCCTGCGCAAGGCTGAAGAAGCTCGCATACTCGCCGAAGAGCAGGAACGGCAACGGAAAGAGGAAGAAAAGCGCAATATAAGAGACAACATACCAGAGCGGATAGCCAATCTTCCGGTAAAAAAAGTGGCGAACCCCGCCAGTCTGAAGCCAGTCAGGTTACAGATGGTAAAGTTTCAGACACCTGACGAAAGACCGCAGGTGGGAATTCAGATTTCAGGCCCGGCAGAGATCAGAACTACATGGATAAGCGAGAATGAACTTGATGCAGAATTCAAACCAGTAATCGTTACCAACAAGATTCACCTTTACCCGTTGCAGACGGAAGCATTCGGGATGTCGGTAAAATTCATCCGCCCCGACTGGAACCCTCAATCAGGCGTTTTTAGACTGCGAATAAAACTGGACAGAAAAACGCCATTTCTTATCAGACGTGGACAGAATGAAATAATGCTTGAGTTTGAAAGATAATTGCCACTGTCACGATTCTTGAATATAATTGCATCATGGAAAACGAAATTATTCAAACATATGAAAAAAATGTGCTTGTTATCGACGATTCGCCTACCGTTCGTCATAAAATAAAACTTATTCTCAAGCGCGCCAGACTTTTCGACAATCACTACGAAGCCGAAAATGCCGCAATAGGGCTGTCGATAATGTCTGACAAGCACATCGACCTGGTGATCTGCGATGTCGTAATGCCGGGAATGGACGGTTTTGAATTTCTGCAACAGATGAAATCGACTCCGCAATGGCGGGATATTCCGGTAATCATGCTCACCGGACAGGATCAGATTCAGCAGAAAATCTACGGACTTGATACCGGTGCGTCCGATTATCTGACGAAACCTTTCAATCACGGTGAATTGATTGCGCGGGTTCGCGTACAACTAAAGGTAAAGCAGCTTCAAGACGAACTGAAAATTGCGAAACAACGCTACAAAGAACTGTCGGTAACGGATTTTCTAACGCAAATATACAACCGACGGCATTTTATGGACCTTTTCAATCTCGAATTTGCCCGGTCCAAACGCTACGGGCTTGACCTGTCGCTGATAATAATGGATATCGACAACTTCAAGCATATCAACGACACCTACGGGCATCTTATGGGTGATAAAGTTCTGCGTGAAATATCCGCAATCATAAAAACAGCCATCCGCACCAACGACACCTTCGCCCGTTACGGCGGAGAAGAATTCGTGCTTATGCTGCCGCAGACAAATCTTGAAGGCTCGTTGCAGGTTGCAGAAAAAATCCGCCAGAAAATAGAAGAAAAAGCCTTCGAAGGCCCCGGAAGAATAACGCTCTCGCTGGGTGCCGCCTCTTATCCGAGCAAACCGATAGAAGATCAGGAAGCCCTCATTAAAGCTGCCGACAATGCTCTTTATGAAGCTAAACGGCGTGGCAAAAACTGCGTAGTTGCAGCAGAAAAACAGTAAATCAGTAAATCAGAGCTTCAGAATACAAATCAGCTTTTTACCGGACCGTTTTTCGGCTGGCGGCTTACCGGCTGAGATGAGCCACGCTCGATGACTTCGTACTGCTCGATATGGAAATGCGGCAGGCCGCGAACACTGATGTTTTTCTTGTATTTGCGCTCCAGTGCTTCTATCGTCTCGGACTCTTCCTCGAAAATCATATCGTGAATTTCAGGATGGCAGTTGACGGTAGCCACCTTGCCCTTGATGTTGGCGATATCACGTTCTATCTCGCGGAAGATTTCATAACAGATTGTGGTTTTCGACTTCAGATATCCCTTGCCGTCGCAATAGAAACACGGTTCGCACATGGTGCGGCCCAGACTCTCGCGAATGCGTTTGCGCGTCATTTCCACCAGGCCGAACTCGCTGATTTTCTGGATGTTGGTTTTAGCCTTGTCGCTTTTGAAGGCATCTTCAAGAGCGTTATACAGCTTTAGCCGATTGGCCTCTTTTTCCATGTCGATAAAATCTATAATGATAATTCCACCAATGTTTCGCAAACGCAGCTGGTAGGCGATTTCTTTTACCGCTTCCATGTTGGTTTTGAAAATCGTCTCTTCGACATTGTGTTTTCCGACGTAACGACCGGTATTAACGTCGATTGCAGTCAGCGCTTCCGCCTGGTCGATGATAATGTATCCGCCGGACTTCAGCCATACTTTGCGTCCAAGGGCGCGGTTGATTTCCATTTCCACCCCAAAAGCGTCGAATATGGGTTCGGAGTCGGAATAGAGCTTGACGTTGTTTTTGAAGCTCGGCATGGAAAGCAGAATGAAATTTTTGATGTTCTCGTATTCCTTGGGATCATCAATTATAAGCTGGTCGATGTCGGAAGTGAAAATGTCGCGCACTGCTCGGCGTATGAGGTCCATATCGTTATGCAGCAACTTGGGAGCTCTGGTTGTCTCGATTTTTTCCTGAATCTCCTTCCAGAGATTAACCAGAAGGTCCATATCGGCGCGAATCTTTTTCTCGTTCATGCCTTCGGCCATGGTGCGCACAATGTAGCCGCCTTTGTCGCGCTTGCCGCGCAGTTTAATAAGCAGTTCCTTCAGTCGGGCTCGTTCCTGATCACTGACGATGCGACGTGAAACGCCGACATGGTCGATATACGGCATATAAACAAGATGGCGTCCCGGCAGTGAAATATTAGTGGTGACGCGACAGCCTTTGGTGCCGATCGGGTCTTTGACGATCTGAACAACCAAATCCTGCCCTTCCTGAATAAGTTCTTCAATCAGCTTGGTTTTGCCGACAGGTATTTCCGGCAGCTGTTCTTCGCCGTTTTCTTCCTGAAGCTCGAACTTTTCTTCTTCAAGCTCATCTTCTTTGGCGGAAATGAAGCGCTGGAATTCACCTTCTTCGGGAACAAAAATATCCGAAAGGTGCAGAAACGCCGAACAGTCAAGACCGATATCGACAAAAGCGGCCTGCATGCCCGGCAGCACGCGATTGACTTTGCCTTTGTATATGTTGCCGACAAAACCGCTCTCTTTTTTGCGCTCGATGTATAGTTCGACAACGGTACCGTTTTCGAGCAGAGCGACACGACTCTCGTGCGGGCCCACGTTAATTACCAGACTGTTACCCATAATCAGAACTCCTTGCCGCTAACGGCTTCCGGGATATTTCGAGGTTTGAACGTCGCCTTTATTTTGCGCACTTCTACCGACAATCTCTGCTCATCATCAAGGCCGAAAACATGTTCCAGTATTTCCGACAGTCTTACAGAGCCTTCCAAGTCCATGCCGATACGACAACACACCACCGAATCCCCGGAAATATCAATAAAATCTACATATCGTTTCAGTGAAACGGGTTTTACTTTGTTTTTTCGAATTCTTTCGATAGTGAAATCTTCAGCGTTTCTGTATCGCTCAACACATTCGAGTATCTTATCATGTGAAAGCTGGTGTTTCAAATCAATAGCATACGTAAATGACTCCATACTGTCCGAAATAGACGGCGTACCTTCCGGCAATACCTGAACGGAATGAATATCAACGCCTTCCGGCAGACGGCGATTCACTCTCTTCATCAATGAGGAACCGCTGATCTGTTCTTCGAGTACGACATCGAAATACTCGACTTCAGACGAAACCGCCACGGCCAGAGGTTGACCGAAAGAAAACTTCGGCAGCGGATGGTGTCCGCTGGAATACTTGACACGAATTCCGGCAGCGGAGAAAGCGCGGAAGAATATCTTTACCATCTGCAGATGATCTATGAAGGCCGCCGGTCCCAATCGACTGTACATGCAGCGCAGAGAAAGAAGACGCGTCGGTGCGGTCCCCGAAGGCGGAGTATGCCGCAGTTCCAGCGCTTTTACGTGTTCAGGTTTTTCAGCGACATCAGCGTATGTGCTTGCCGGTGCATAAACATCGCGCTTGATCTCGTTTTCGTCGCATACGCCACAACCGCTGCATTCTGCATATGTGCAGTCCCGAATCGGCGCGCCGCACAGCGCCGACTGATAATCGTTCCATAAAAACCTGCGGTTCAGCAGATAATCAATGTGATCCCACGGCAGAACATCATCACTGTCGTAACGGCGGGAGCGATACCAGAGAGGATCAAGACCTGCCGCCCTGAAGGCATCCAGCCAGACATCGTAACGCATATGCTCGTTCCAGCCGTCATAACGGGCGCCGTTGCGCCAGGCAGCTTCGATCACATCTGCCAGACGGCGATCGCCGCGAGCCATAACACCTTCCAGCATGCTGCACTCTATTTCGTGCCAGCGGAACTCTATGCGCATCTTTTGCAACTCGTCTTTGAGTCCGAAGAGAATACTGCGCACCTGCTCTTCGGAAAGCATCGGACCCCACTGAAACGGTGTCTGAGGTTTGGGTACGAATGTTGAAACCGAGACTGCGACAGAGGCGTTACGGTCGTATCTGCGAAGAGTGTTTCTGACCTTGCGGCACAGATCGACAATCGCAGCGCGATCTTCATCGGTTTCGGTGGGCAGACCGATCATGAAGTACAGCTTTACGTGCCGCCAGCCAAG
>JAKQSH010000361.1 GCA_029570245.1 Deltaproteobacteria bacterium
CGCCGCAGTTCAGTCCGGTGGATTTATGATTGGCCAGACAGACGCCTTCTCCATCACAGGTATCCTGCCCGGAACATTCTGTTTCCGCCTCGCCGCACGCCAGACCGGGTTCTTTATGATTCGGCAGGCAGACACCGGAACCGTCACAGGTATCCTGACCGCTGCATTCCGTCGCAGCTTCGCCGCATGCGGTACCGGCCTCAAGGTAATTGTTAATACAGATACCCTGATCGTTGCAGGTGTCGGCTCCCGCGCACTCCCCGGAAGGCTGACCGCACTCTGAGCCTGAAGCTTCGAGGTTGGGAGCGCAATAACCTGCCCCATCACAGGTATCCGGGTGATCGCAGGCCGAATCGTCGCTGGAACCGCAGGCGGTGCCGATCTCCGCAAAGTTCTGCATACAGGTTCCTGCGCCATCGCAGGTGTCGGGCTGATCGCATTCGTCGGATGATGAAGAGCCGCAGCCAGCGCCTTCGGCAAGCGGACTCCAGCCGTAAGCATCAACTCCGATATCACAGGCCAGGCAGGCGTTGTCCGGTTTCTTTTCTCCTGCGGCAATGCATGTTCCTTCAATGTCGCAGAAACCTTCGGCGCAGATACACCGCCCGTCTTCCGGGTTGCAGATGCGGTTCCGGGAAGCGTCGCAGGGATTGGGATCACAAAGATCGACTGTCTCTTCCATCTCCGCTTCTTCTTCCAGGGCAATTTCTCCGTCGCCGTCTGGAAGCGCTTCTCCGTCGCCATCCGGGTCAGAGAATTCGGCTTCGATTTCCGCCTGTTCCACATCGCCGTCAGGTTCGTTCTGACCGGAGCTGCCACCCGCACTGCAGGCGCTGAGAATGAAAAGACTCAACAGAAGAAATACCGGCGTCGCCCGGCGCATACACAAAGACATATGAACTCTCCCGAATAGATTCTGCTTTCAGAGTGTCGGCATTATTTTTATCAGCAATAACACAGCTGCCGTCTCTTGTCCATGCGTCCGATGCAAAGAAATGAAAAAAGCCGGTCATGCGACCGGCTGAAATACTGCCCTTGGTTCCGGCTAAAGCGCCAGCCTGTAAATGGCCAGGAAATCCTCGCGGACAAGCTTCTTCACTTTGCCGAGCGTTCCGGCCATTGCGGCGTTTTCAGCCAGAGCCGGAATATCCCCCGCAGTTATTCCAAGTTCCGTCAGACTGACCGGTGCGCCCCACTGGCGATATTTTGTTTTCAATTTTTCTATGCCTTCGCCGATGTCGGAAGTGTTCCATAGTTTCTCTGCCCAGCGTCTGTATTGCGCGGGATTGGCACCTGCCGTATATTTTATCCAGGCCGGAAACATAACCGCCAGTCCTTCGCCATGGGCGATATGCGGATACAGGGCGCTGATGGAGTGTTCGAGCATATGCGTGGCCCAGTCGCCGCCTTTAAGACCGATACCGCTGATTCCGTTCAGCGCGAGCGTTGCCGCCCAGGCCAGACCGGCGCGTGCAGCATAGTCTTTTTCGTTCTGCTGAAGAATGTCCGTCACCCTGATTATGGAGCCGATAAGGGCTTCATCAATGGCGATGGTCGTTTCCTGGCCACTCCCGATGAAATAGTACTCCATTATGTGTGAAATTGCGTCCACTGCGCCGTTGACCGTCTGCCTCCAGGGCAGACTCATCTGAATTTCCGGGTCGATTATTGATACTCTTGGAAAAAGCGCGGGGCCGTGACTGGCCCATTTTTTCTTCTGCTCGTCGTTGGTTATTACGGAACCGGGATTCATTTCTGAACCAGTTGCGGAAATCGTCAAGATTACATACAGGGGAAGCGCTTCTGTCACCGGCTTCGGCGTTTCGTAATATTGCCAGACATTATCGCAGTAACAGGCCGCAGCCGCAGCCTTGGCGGCGTCGATAACACTGCCGCCGCCGACGGCAAGAACGGCCTGCACGTTTTCTTTCCGGGCCATGGCCGCAGCTTCGTTTACCTCCGAAAGAAGCGGATTGGGGCGCACTCCCCAGTATTCGCAGGCTGTGACGCCATGACGCTTCAGCGATTCAATGACGCTGTCGTAAACGCCGTTTGTTTTTATCGAACCTTT
>JAKQSH010000369.1 GCA_029570245.1 Deltaproteobacteria bacterium
ATATTTACACCTGACTTTCCAGTCACAGACCGTTTTCGCCATACAGCCAGGTCGAAAGATATCTTTCGCCGCTGTCCGGTATGATGACCACGATCATTTTTCCCGCATTTTCCGGTCGGGCGGCCACCTGCAAAGCGGCCCACAACGCCGCACCCGCCGAAATTCCCACCGGCAGACCTTCTTCAAGAGCAGCCCGGCGCGCAGTGTTGCCGGCGTTTTCGGTGGAAACCGGAATGATTTCGTCCAGCACGTCAACATCAAGCACCGCCGGAACAAAACCGGCTCCGATGCCCTGAATCTTGTGCGGCCCGGCTGTTCCACCCGAAAGTACCGGGGAATCTTTAGGTTCCACGGCCACCACTATGAAGCCGGGTTTGAGTTGCTTGAGCATCTGCCCGGTTCCGGTGATGGTGCCGCCGGTTCCGACTCCGGCAACCAGAATATCGGCGCGGCCTTCGCTGTCTTCCCATATTTCAAGTGCGGTCGTGCGGCGGTGAATTTCCGGGTTGGCCGCGTTTACGAACTGTTGCAGCATAACGTAATTTTTGTTTTTGGCAACCAGTTCTTCGGCCTTTTTGATGGCCCCGCGCATGCCTTCGGCACCCGGAGTAAGCTCCAGATCGGCGCCCATGGCTTTCAGAAGTTTGCGGCGTTCGATGCTGGCGGTGTCGGGCATGGTGATTATGAGCCTGTAGCCTCTGGCGGCGCACACAAAAGCCAGTCCTATTCCGGTGTTGCCGCTGGTCGGTTCCACCAGAACGGTTTCCGGCCCGATGCGGCCTTCCTTTTCGGCTGCCTCTATAAGCGCCAGACCCAGACGGTCTTTGACGCTGGAAAGCGGGTTGAAGTATTCGAGCTTGGCCACAACTTCTGCTTTAAGCCCTTCCGTAAGCCGATTCAGTCTTACCAGGGGAGTGTTGCCCACCAGCTCAGTAACGCTTGCGGCGATTTTCGGTCTGTTTCTGCGTGTGTATTCCATTTTTCAGAATTCCGTTCCGTAATTTTTATATGTAAAACATGAAAGAATTCTTCTCGGTTTTTTCCTGAGCCCGCTTCGCCAGTTCCTCAAGACTGGTTTCGCCGAGAATCTTGCGCATGTGCATGGTCAGCGACTCCCACAGTTCGTTGGCCACGCAGTTTTTCGAGTTGCGACACGAACCCTGGCGTTCGGCGCACTCCACAATAATCAGCGGTCCGTCCAGCGACTCGAATATTTCGCAGGCGTTGATTTGTGAAGGTTTTTTCGCCAGCACGTAGCCTCCGCGACTGCCTCGCACGCTCGACACCAGCCCGGCGGCCTTAAGACCGGCCAGCAGACTTTCGAGATACTTCTTGCTTATGTCCTGACGCTCGGAAATGGCCTGAGCCAGCACCGGTCCTGAACCGTAATGCTGCGCCAGGTCTATCATGGCGCGCAATCCGTATCTTACCTTGGTCGGAACCTTCATTTCAGATGCCCTCCGCGACGGTCTTAAATTCCTGCACCGTCCATGTTGTCGCTTTCCTTTATTGCGCTGCGACTCTGGGTGACAGTGCTGTTGGGGTTCACATCGCGCGAAATGAAAACGTTGCCGCCTATAACGGCATTCTCTCCGATGGTGATGCGCCCCAGCACTGTTGCGCCGGAATATATGGTTACGTTATCCTTCACAATGGGGTGACGGGCAATGCCTTTTATAGGGTTGCCCTGTTCATCCAGCGGGAAACTCTTGGCCCCCAGCGTGACGCCCTGATAAATACGCACATTGCGGCCTATCACCGATGTTTCGCCGATCACTATGCCGGTGCCGTGATCCATGAAGAATTTTTCGCCGATTTCCGCGCCCGGATGAATGTCGATGCCGGTTTCACGGTGCGCCATTTCGCTGATGATGCGCGGAATCAGCGGAACTTCCTGTTTGTACAGCTCGTGTGCAATGCGATGATTGGTCATGGCGCGAATGGACGGATAGCAGAAAATAGTCTCGCCGGCAATGCGCGCCGCCGGATCGCCTTCGTAAGCGGCTTCCACGTCCAGCGAAAGCAGACGGCGCAGCTCCGGCAGTTTTCTGAAGAAATCCGAAGTGATGCGATGTGCCTTGAGCTGGCAGTTTTCGCACTGCATGTTGCTGGAAGCGTCGCACTCGAAACAGAAACCGAATTTT
Organism: Deltaproteobacteria bacterium; assembly: GCA_029570245.1. Lineage (GTDB taxonomy): Bacteria > Myxococcota_A > SURF-8 > SURF-8 > SURF-8 > JAKQSH01. Next base: position 2,145 of record JAKQSH010000369.1, read on the forward strand.
ATCTGATCGGCCAGTTCCCGGTAAACACCATCGAGAGTTGAACCGATATAATATTCCATGTTATCCGGCGTGAGATCGGAAATACCGAAATAACCCGGAAAAAGCACCGAACGCAGATCGTTGACTATCTCTTCCAGCTTCTCAACCGAAGGCAGCGGCACATTATGATGTTGCCTGTGCGAGACGCTTTTAAGCGCATCAGGACGGCTCAGCTCGTGCACAACGCTCTTTATCAGACTGAAATCATTTGAGTTTATAATGTCGGACATTCATCTTACTCCCGGCGGCAAACAATTGCCCTACAATTCCTATGGATAAGATAGTTGTTTGACTGCGGCTGTCAAGAGCAATCTGCGCTTTTCCCACGGAAATAGTGGAAACTACAGTTTTTTACGTACCTAGATTTTTATGAACTTCCAGCGCCCCTGGCGGAATTTCCAGCCCAGAACCGAACTCAGCAGAACGACATATGCGGCAGCGGCGACAAAACAGCCTTCCATCGCCAGATTGAAATGCACCCCCAGCAGGTAGGCCAGCGGCACCAGACAAGTGAAATGCAGAATGATTTCAACATACATGACGAATTTTGCGTTGCCCGCGCCGAAAAGCGACTGCATGAAGACCAGTCCGGCTCCGACTCCGTAATTGACGAATCCGATAATACGCATGGAAGTTGTAGCGGCTTCGACGACCTGTGTTTTGTCGGTGAAAAGCCCCAGGAAAAACTGCGGTTGAATCACCTGCAGCAGTCCCAGGCCGCCCATGAAATAAATGGCGATCTTGGCCGAAGTCCAGCCGTAACGCTCGGCCAGACGCGGATTTCCTTCTCCCAGGCTGCGTGAAACCAAAGTGGCGGTGGCGGTTCCAAGGGCGATGGCGGTCATAAAACTCAGCGACATGATGTCGAAAATAACCTTCGTTCCGGCTGTGAAAAGCGGCGCGCGCGAAGATGTCGTCAGATTGTCGATCTGCGGCAGAAGTTCGTTTACAAGCGCCAGCAGATTGCCGCCGTTGAGATGCTCGAAATAGCTGTTGAGTATGGCCTGCATATGCACCGCGTCGCCGATGGGGAAGCTTTCCTGCCACATGGCCTGGTCTATCATGCCGACGATTTTCATAAAGAGCAGCACGCCGGTCATAACAAATACCGTAGCCGCGCCGCCCGGCAGCGAAAGCCGCACGATTTCCCAGCTGACGCGCGGTTTGAGATTTGAGAGCCGATAGAAAAGGTATTTCTGTCGGATGGACGGAATGAAGCTCCAGCCGATTATTACGAAAGAGCCCAGGTAGCTTGAAATCATGGCGGCCCAGCCGGCGCCGACTACGCCCATTTTCGGAAATCCCGCCAGACCGAAAATCAGCAGCGCCGCCAGACCTATGTTGAGGATATTCATAACGATGCTGGCTATCATGGCCACGTATGTTTTGCCGATGCCGTCGAAGAAAGCCTTGTAGCCCTGCATGACAACCATTGACAGTATGCCCAGAAAACGCAGCTGTGCGTAGGGCACACCGACGCGCACGACTTCGGGATTGGAATTGAAGAACGGAAAAACGTATGGAATCAGCAGCGCCCCCAGCACCGAAGCGATGCTGCCGAAGATGACGGCGATGGTGGCGGAGTTGGTGAGCACGCGCCCGGATTTTTCATAGTTGCCTTCGCCGAAACGCCGGGCGGTGAGAGCCT
>JAKQSH010000373.1 GCA_029570245.1 Deltaproteobacteria bacterium
TGGCCGAACTGGTTTCTTCGATTTTCACAACCACGATGTCGTTCACCTGACCGCCGCGCGGGTCCATGAAAAGGCGGTTTCCGCCGGTGCGTGACGACCACAGGGAACCGTCGCTGCGCTGCTCGTTCTGCTCGTGAACAACGATTTCCTGATTGTAGTCGCGCTTCTTCGGTTCGTAAGGTCTGATATGGTTGGTGCACGATTCGAGCACAAAAAGCGCCGCCAGCAGGAACATCAGCAGAATTGTTGAGGTATGTTTCATCGTTTTACCTCACTTAGAAGGGTACGCGCACTTCGCCCACGGCAGTTACCTGGCCATAGACGATTTTGTTGGAACCCATGTTCATAACTTTTATGACATCGCGCATGCGACCGTTTTCTTTGGCTATTCCACGGCTTTCAACCCGCATGCCGCGCGTTTCGACTACAATCTGAACCAGATCGCCGCGCTTGATGAGTTCGGGTGCTTCCAGCGCCGTAGTGCGCAGGGGCTCGCCCTGTCTGACGCGCGCCGCCACCATCATTCCCATTACCTCTTCAGGGTTGCGGATGACGTTGGACGGCAGCCTCGACAGCGAAACCTCACGGATTTCGATGTCTTCCGGGCCTATCACGTCGTCGCGATTGAGTTCGCGCGCCGCAAAGATCGCTTCACCCTGAATATCGACACGCGCCGTTACAAAAAATGCGCGCTCCTCTTTGCCGTTGACGTAAGGTGTTATTTTTGCTGTCGAAAGTCCGTTGAAGCGCTCGTCCGACGGAAATTCGACCTGCATGCTGATTTCGCCCTTCGGCAGGGCCACGCCTCCCGTTTTGCGCGCCATTTTAAGGCTGATTCTGCTCTTATCCAGCCCGGTACGCTCCGAAACAGCATCGAGCAGCATCTTTTCGAGCACTTCGTCGCTGAATTTCTGCGAGGCGCGCGAAATTTTGACGTTTTCCGGGATTTTCCATTCGCCGCCGGCCCCGCGCGAAGCCAGAATTTTCTCTATATAACGTCGCGAGAAATTCTGCTCGCGCCCCGGATTGGGCGACTGGGAGATGTAAATCAGTTCCAGGCTGGCCTTGGTGGAAGGATCGAAACCGCGCACCCTGGCGATATTCTTCAATAAAACCTGCTCGCCGTAGACAAGCGCATCGGGACGGACTTCGATTACGCCGGAAGCGTAAGCCTGCTCGCTTCCGCCTGTGTGCGGAGCGGTCGGAGCCGCTGCGCCGCTTGCGTAAGAATTCGAAGCCACAACAGAAGCGTCTTCCCCGGCTGCGGCGCTGAGAGGAAAGGCCACGGCGAACAGCACAAGCAGCAGCAGCATATTAAGGCGATTTGTTTTAATTGCGTTAAGCATGGCTGCCTTCCATTGTAAAATCAGCTGCGCAGGTTTGCGGCCTGGCGCATCATGTTGTCCACAGTCTGAATGACTTTCGAGTTCAGCTCGTAAGAACGCTGTCCCGAAATCATGTCGATCATTTCTTCGATGACCTTAACATTCGAAGTCTCAAGCGAACCCTGTGCCAGCGTGCCCGCGCCTTCTTCTCCCGGTCTTACCAGAATGGGTGCGCCGGAAGCGCTGGTCTGACGGTACATGCCTCGTCCCATGGCTTCCAGGCCGGCGGTGTTGACGAAAATGGCCAGCTGAATCTGACCGATTTCCTGCGATTCGTTCTGGCCCGCCTGAACTACGCTGACCGTTCCGTCCTCTCCGACGTTGATTGATGTGGCGTCGGTGGGAATGGTTATGGCCGGATCAAGCGGATGTCCGTTGCCGTCCACCAGACGACCGGTGGAATCGGTCTGCAATGCGCCGTTGCGGGTGAAAAACGTCGAGCCGTCGGGCATGGTTATCTGGAAAAAGCCCGGCCCTTCGATGGCCAGATCGAGCGGGTTCTGAGTGTTCTTGTACTGACCGTTCGAAAAAACCTTCTGCGTGGCGATGGCGCGGGTTCCCTGACCGATCTGAAATCCGGTGGGGTTTTCCTGTCCGGCGGAAGAGGAAGTGCCGGCCACTCTGACGGTGGTGTAAAGCAGGTCCTGAAAATCCGCCCGGCTCTTTTTGAAGCCTACAGTGTTGACGTTGGCCAGATTGTTGGCCATGATGTCGATAAGAATCTGCTGAGCTTCCATTCCGGTTGCTGCGGTTGTCAGTGCTCCAAACATTTACAGGTCTCCTTTCGTATAACCACTTAACGGGCGCGCTGTATCGACTGCTCGTCAAGCTTGTAGTGCTGCTTGATAAGCTGCTGAATCACTTCGAAACGACGGCTGATGGCGATCATTTTGGTCATTTCCACTATGGGATTCACATTCGAACGCTCCAGCATGCCCGACAGAACCACCGATTTGACATCCGGTTCCGGCGTATTTTCGGGCTTGGTGTTTATGAACTGCGAATGGCCTTTTTTCTGAAGAGCATCCACCTCAGTGAATTTCACCACCGCAATCTTCGAAAGCTCTTTGCCGTCCTGAATGATGCGTCCGTCGCTTTTGACTTCGAAATCCTTCGAAAGGTCGAGACGGATGGGCGCTTCATTCTCGTCCAGCACCAGATCGCCCGAAGAATGCGTAAGTTCAAGTTCTTCGTTAAGATGGAAAGCACCGTCGCGCGTATAATATTTGTTGCCTTCCTTGTCCTGCACCACAAAGAATCCTTCGCCCTGAATGGCCATATTCAGCGGATCTTCGGTTTTAATGAAGCGGCCCTGCGAAAAATCGGTTTTGCCGGCCACTATCTGCACAAAGTTGTTCATTCTGGCGAGACTGGAGTGATCCATATTGGGCATGATCTCGGCTTCAGCCGGAAGACTGCCCTTGACACCCGCCTTTTCGGCATCCTTGGCCAGCAGGGATGAGAAAATAAGGTCGTCGGTGCGGAAACCTATGGTGCTGATGTTGGCCAGATTGTTGGCTATCACCTCAAGATGGTTGCTTTCGGCTTTCGCCCCCGACAACGCCACGTAAATTCCACTGCCCATGCGCTTTCCTCCTCAAAAGAGAACTCCTTCGCCGCAGTTTCAATTAAGCACGTACCGTGCCAACGCCGCCGATAAATGAAAATCGTCTGATTTCCGACAGTGCCTGAATGCACAACAAGCAGTTGCCGTCGGGCGGATATTCAAGCCAGGTGCGGCAATGATTAATACCCGCCGTGTCCGGCGCATCGAAGATTCGAACTGCACACCTGAGACTGCGCGGCATCAAAGCGCCGGAATCTCTTGCGGAGCGACTCTGAAAACGGCGGAATATTGACGTTCACGACGGAAAGCCGACGGAAATTTATTCCCCGCTCGGCAGAATCTGCCGCCCCGGTCGGGGTGATGAAGCATGCATTTGACACTTGCAAATGCTGAAGATCAGAGTAAAATTACTAAAGTAATTCGGATTTCAGCCGATTTCCGAAATGAGTTATTGCTGCTGGCACGTCCTGTGCAAAAGCAATATTCGGGTAGTCATTACGGGGAGCGATCGAGATGAAGGCGTTTACATTCGAGCTTGAGCCTCTGCTGTTCATGCGCAAAACAGCCGAAGAAGCCTGCGGAGAGAAGCTTCAGACCGAATTGCACAAACTGCACGAGATGCAGGAGATTCTGAAGAACCTGCACACCGAATATAGGGAAAGCTGTACAAAACTCAACTCCGGCAGCTTCAGCATAAGTGAACTCGAATTTCACAACCGCTGGTCGAACCGCCTGCTCAAGCAACTCAACGAAGCCCGTTCGGCGGTGATGGCCCAGACCAGGCGGGTTAACGATCTGCGCAAGGAAATGCTTGAGCTGCATCAGGACAAGCGCGTCATTGAAGTTCTGAAGGAAAAAGAATACAAAAAGTACGTCAAAGAAGCGGACCGCCAGGAAAACAAAGACAACGACGAACTCACCATTCAGCGTTTCAACCTGAACAAGTAAAACCGCAGGCCGCTTGTTTCAACCGCCGGGTATGTAAAAACGCACGTCACCAGCGGGCGTGGTGTTCTTCCGCCCAGCCGGTCAGACCGCAGACTTCTATCTTTTCACCTTCGGAGCTTATTATAGTGCCTTCATAACGTCCGAAGACCTGATGCACTTCGCTGTCTATCAGCAGCAGATTGCTTTTTGCAACGCGTTCAAAAATCGGCTGCATGGTCAGGTTCAGACGGCCTTCGGAGTCGCGGAAACGCCAGGGTTTGATAAATCTGCCGGATTCGTAGTCGAAACTGACCGGGCCGATTTTATGCAGACGGCCTTCTAGGAAAAAGCAGTTTTCGGTGGCGAACGAAAGATCACCGAAGCCGCAGCCCATGTTAAGACCCAGTCTGCGACCGTCCGGCAGGCGTGAAAATGCGCTGGCCCAGTTCCAGTAGCTTCTGTATGGCCATACGCCGCGTCCCCAGTCAAGAACAGCCAGTGAAGCGTCGAAATTGTCGTCGCTGAAGAATCCGGGCAGGCTCACCCGCCCGGTAACCGGCATGGCGGGAATTTTTTCGTTGTAATAGAAGCAAGCGCCGTCCATTGGCGTCGCCATTACAATGCTGTCGCGCCCGATATCGTGCCCGATGAAAAGCTCGGCAGAGAGCGTCCGGCCATTAGAGAACTGCGGCCAGTAAAGTTCGATGTGTCGTCCGTCCGTCTTGCGTAAGAAGGCCACGCGCAGGCCGTCATGCTCAAACACGGCATCGCCTTCAAGGCTTGTGCGCGGCAGTTCAACTCCCTTCCCCAGAGGCGTTATGCGTCCTTTTTCGATGATGCGTCCGTTTCTGAAGTCGATGACGTATGCGAAAATCAGTCCGGCATAACCGATATGACTGATGGTAATCGAAAAAAAACGCTCGCCGCTCCAGACGCCGTAATAATCCCATTCCTTCAGACGCAGCCGGTTGACGAACGGCAGCGGCGAAAGCTTCAGCGCTTCAGGATTGTAGTCAAGCAGAGGTTCGGTGGCGTAGCCTTTCTGCATCAGGCGGCCATCGGCGCCTAAAAGCGGACTTTTTTCGATGATACGATGTTCCATGAAATACTCTCAATGTTGCATTTATAGTGAAAATACAACGCGGCAGAGGCCTGCGCCGTTCCGGCACTCAATACTACATTTGTATGGGAAAAAGTCCATACTGCACAGATGATATAATGTCTCTTGCGGTTTTCAGCGCTCGAAATACGGGCGGGCCTGTTTAATCAACGGTCTGCGGGCCGAATCCAGCTTGAACTCCATATCCAGCGCCAGCCCGGACGGGTCGCTTTCGTACAGAGGCGCAAAATGCTTGACTGCCTTGAATGCCAGCCGCACCAGAGCCTGAATTTCTTCGTCCGACATTACAGGCGCATCCGGCGAAAGACTGGAATAACGCTGGCGCACTATTTCAAGACCGTCGCCGCCGAAAACCACCGAAAATATTTCGGGCATGACGCCGTCGCCGGGATTTGTTACGGATGTTTCGCCCAGCTGAACGTTGACATAAAAACCGCTTACAGACGGATCGCTCAGGTTCTGTGTTATGAGCACGCCGTTGGCCGCTTCGTCCGGAAAAGCCGGATGCACCGCCACCGCCATTTTAACGGCCTTGTGGTCGATGTTCCAGAAGGCGCGCTCCTCGAAGGCCGCCCAGCTCCAGACCGAAGCCCATACTTTGCGTATGCGCTCCGAGGGTTCGTCGCCGCTGCCGACGGCGGCGGAAATGGAGCGGTAAAGACCGGCGCCGGAAAAATCCTGAAGGTCTTCGGCGTTGGTGCTGGAACGCAGGCGCACCGCCGCCGAACCGAATTCCGCTGCAACGCGTGCGTCCAGCTCTTCCGCGAAAACCGCATTTACCGGAAGATGATGCATGATGTTGCGCAGGCCGTCCAGTGCAGCTTCACGCAGCGGCGAATCGGAACGGAAATTTTCGTCGTCGAGCAGACGCGAAATGTAGTCGGCCAGCTTCGGAGTGTCGGCGCTCAGATCGGTGCACAGACGGCGTGCTTCGTCGCAGATATCCGCCGCGCGCTCTTCTTCGAGGCAGTTTCCGGCGGCTTCGGTGCAGCGTGCGGAAGTCACCAGCGAAGTCTGAATAAATTCCTCGTAATAATGGAAAGGCACAGCAAAGCCGTCCGGGCTGGCGTCGTCTTCCGCCAGGGCGCGGCGCAGCTCGGCCAGATTGGCGGCTTTGACGCCGACTTTCAGCGAGTCGGCAAAATACAGTTCGTCGAACCCCGGCAGACCGGCGCTTTGAGTGTCGGCCTGCGGAATGAGCGTTTCGCCGGAATTGTGGGATGCCCAGAATTCCTCGGCTTCGGCCAGATCGGCGGCGCGCAGACTGAATCCCGACGAATCGACTTCGAAGCGCACCAGCCGTTCGCCGTCGAGAAACGGTGCGATGCGCGCGTCTTCGGACGCGCCGATAAGCGCCATGTTGGGAGTGCCGCGCGCTCGGGCCGCGACGTTTACATGCGACAGCGGAGTCTGCAACTCTTCGCTGATGGTGCCGCCCACAATCGGCAGGTCGGCGGGCAGGCGCGTCAGCAGCAGAATATCTCTGAACGACACCACGCTTTTTTCGAGTTCTTCAGGCGACATGCGCTTGAGTGTGCCGAAAGCCACGCCGTGATTGAGTATCTGCATCTTCAGGTCGCCGTATAGCTCGGCGCGATGCAGCCACAGCGCCGCATGGGCGCGCCATTCGTCGCTTTGTGCGGCAAGTTCTGTTTCGCGGCTTTCGACGGCGGGCAGATAGAACAGTCGCCGTTCTCCGCCGTTCTGCTCCAGAAACAGCAGACGTTCTTCGATGAGGCGGTAGGCCGCCAGCGCCAGCTCCGGCGTGAGATCGTCGGACGGAAAGAACTGCACGGTCAGCGGAGCTGCGGCCTTTCCGCCGAAGGTTTCGGAAGAAACTTCGAGGTCCGGATAATACACCAGCGTTCCGGCCATGTTCCTGCGGTCCGCGCCGTGGTATGTCTGCGCTTCGTAATCGTCAAGCGAAATCGCACGGCCCAGAACCTGCGTTACGAATTCGTAGTGCAGCGGATTGCGCCGGGTGTTCTGGAAGAACACCAGAGGTTCACCGTGAATGTCTTCCATGTAGAATTTTACCGCCAGAGCCAGGCCGAGCTCACCCGGCAGCGAAACCGCCATTTCCTCAAACGCCTCAAGGCCGCCCTCGGCCTCGAAACCGGTGCGGTAATCGTTGTTTGTTTCGAAAGCCGCCAGCGGCGTCAGTTCGATGTCGAGCGCTTCCGCCACTCCGGCGTCGCAGAGCGCGCCGCCGTCGCTGTAAGCCTCGAAAGGTGCGGACTCCTCAACATATCGAGAGACAAAGCCGGGAGCTTTGACGTTCAGGGTTATTGAACCCGGAATCTGCGGCAGATGCAGTCCGTTTTCCGTGCATAATGGTTGAGAATCGTCTGGACAGAAGCACGTCGCAATCTCACCGTCGCCGTCATTCGGAGTGAGCGAAAAGCTCTGCGGAGTTTTTCCGTCGGCGGAAGACAGGCGGATGAACAATCCTGTGGCGCGGCACGTTTTTTCCTCTTCATCGGATGTGCCGTCCGACGAGCAGGAACAGAGCAGAAAAACCGCCAGCGCACACAACAGAATTCTTTTCATTCGGTTTTCACGCTTCTTCATTGCGGATTCAGCGCGTCATTACGTCTTCTTCGCCGTCGCAGGGCAGCAGCGGATAATATTCGTCGCCTTCCCATGGCTGCCATGGGTCGATGAAGTCCGGGCGTGAGCCGTCGGCGGGGATTTCCATGCAGATTACCGGAATCGGCGGCGCACCGGAGCCGGGTTCGCGCTCGCAGCCGTTGACTTCAATGGCCGATTCCTCGCCTTCCTGTGAGCAGCTCATGCCTTCCCTGCACACCAGCATGCAGTCCACCGGAGCGCAGCGCCGCCAGCCGATTCCGATGGACGAGTGCCAGAGCTGATAGTTGCGACCGTCCAGCACAAAATTCAGCCAGTCGTTGTGATGATTTCCGCCGAAATCGTATGAAACGCCGTCGAGCTTCGAAACCGCCCCGTCGCGTTTTATCCAGGCTTCGCTTTCGTATACCGGCATCGGCCAGAAATTCGTGACGCAGCTGGTGGGCGTGGACTGCACATAGAGTTCAAGGTCGAGTTCCTCATATTTAATCTGACACAGATGATCCAGATCGGACATTTCCGTGTCGCCCATGTTGGGGTCTTCGCAGATGTAAGCATCGGTGCGCGGAACCCGGAAAGAGAATTCAGTCGGAGCTTCTCCGTCACCGTCAGCCTCTTCCGTGTCACCGCCGGATTCGTCGCCGTCGGCGGTGTCGCCGTCTGAACTTTCATCGTCGCCGTCGCTTTGACCCTCGGCGTCGGATTCCGAAACATCTCCGTCGCTTTCGGATTCGTCGCCGTCATCGGAGCAGGCCGAAGCAATCAACGACAGTAGAAACAGAATCAGAATCGCCTGAAACAGAAGAAAGGACTTTTTCATGTTCGCACCCTTTGTATTAATGCAGAATCCATTTTCATGTTCTGCGCCTGCGCCGCCCGACGGCGGCTGCAAGTCACGCAGAAACGCGCTGAAAAAAGCATGCCGAAACATGCAGACCGTAACATCCCGGAATGCCACCGGAAATTCTGCACCCGGCCCGTGCGGCTGTCAAGGGACATTTACAGCCGCGACATCCTTGAAACTGCGGACATCTGTGGCGACGTTCAGATTTTCGGAGCGGCTTTTCTGATTTCTTCACTGACGCCGCCGGCGTACTTCTGAAAATTCGTCACGAACAGCCCGGCCAGCTTGCGTGCGGCTGCGTCGTAAGCCGCCGGATCGGCCCAGGTGCGGCGCGGGTCAAGCACTTCGGCGGGCACGCCTTCGCAGGTGACAGGAACCAGCACTCCGAAATTCGGGTCTTCGCGATACTCGACTCTGTCCAGCATGCCCGACAGCGCGGCGGCCAGCAGCGCGCGGGTGTGTTTTATGGACATGCGTTTTCCGACGCCGTAGGGTCCGCCGGACCAGCCGGTGTTTACCAGCCAGGTGCGCACGCCGTGACGCTGCATGCAGCGTCCGAAAAGCTCTGCGTAGCGTCCCGGATGCAGCGCCATGAAAGGCTCTCCGAAGCAGGCCGAGAAAACCGCCTGCGGCTCGGTGACGCCCGCCTCAGTTCCGGCCAGTTTGGCGGTGTAGCCGGACAGAAAATGGTACATGGCGTGCGGCGCGTCCAGCCTGGCTATTGGCGGCAGAACTCCGAAAGCGTCGGCGGTGAGAAAGAAAATATCCGACGGATGCCCGCCGCGCCCTTCGCGGATGCAGTTGGGAATGAAGTCCACCGGATAGGTGGCGCGGGTGTTTTCGGTGATGCGGTCGCTGTCGAAGTCGATGCAGCGCGTCTGAGGATCGAAGTCCACGTTCTCCAGCACCGAACCGAAACGGATTGCATTGTAAATCTGCGGCTCGGCTTCAGCCGAAAGTCGGATGCATTTTGCGTAGCATCCGCCTTCGAAATTGAACACACCTTCGTCGCTCCAGCCGTGTTCATCATCGCCTATCAGGCGCCGCGCCGGGTCCGCCGAAAGCGTGGTTTTTCCGGTGCCGGAAAGCCCGAAGAAAAGCGCCACTCCGCCGTCTGAACCCTGATTGGCCGAACAATGCATGGTCATTATGTTCTTAAGAGGCAGCAGATAATTCATAACGGTAAAAATCGACTTTTTTATTTCTCCGGCATAACCGCTGCCTACAATGAGCACCAGGCGGCGCTCGAAGTCGATGGAAATGAACGCCTCCGAATTGACGCCGTCGGCTGCACCGTTAAGCTGCAGATCGGGGGCGTGCAGTACTGTGAATTCCGGTTTCAGCGCGGCCAGTTCCGCTGCATCGGGCCTTATGAAAAGCGTGCGGGAGAAAAGCGCCGCCCAGGCTTTTTCTGATACAACACGCAGAGGCAGTCGATAAGCCGGATCGGCTCCGGCGAATCCGTCGAATACGAAGAGTTCGCGTTTCTGGAAATACGCGCAGACCTTCGCCAGTATGCGGTCAAAAGTTTCCGGGCTTACCGGGACATTGCCTTTGCTCCACCAGATTTCGGAAGCGGAAGGTTCACGGCGCACAAAAAATTTGTCGCCGGGAGAACGGCCGGTGCGTTCTCCGGTCAGAACACGCAGGCTGCCGTTGTCCAGCAGTATTCCCTCGCCGCGCCTGACGGCCTCTTCAACCAGACGGGCCGAAAACAGGTTGGCGTGAATTTTTCCAGTATTGCGCAATCCCGAATTTTCCAGTTCAGCCACGATTTCTACACACATCACTCACCTCCTGATACCATGAATAGTTTACGACAAAGAACGGATGCTCCGGCGTCTTCTGAACGCCGGAAATTATGAAAACCACAGAAGACTAATGCTGTGAAATGCAAAACGCAAGGAATTATCGGTATTTACGCCGTGCGTCATTCTTTGCGGCGAGCTTTTTCTTCAGCAATATTAAATATAATGTGCGTTGTGCAGGCTGACCCTGCCGCTCCTTTTTATTGTGCGGCGCGTAAACTTTACACAGGCCGTCTTTTCGTGGTAGCTCTATACGGTAAAAAATATTTTCGCCCGCAAAGGCGGAAGGGAGAGGGTCATGGCCAGGTTTTTGAGATCGCGTATCGAAGGCGGCGTTCCGACGCGGAGCCTGCTTGTAAGATTTGTCATAGTTTCGCTCATCATCGGAGCTTTCTTCGTGATGTTCAATCCATTCAAAACGCCGGAAGAACGCCGCTCCGAACTGACCGAGCGCGTGCTGAGCAAAATGAGAGAAGCTCCGGCCACGGCGCCCATCGAAGCTCAGCCGTCAATGATGGAGCGCTCCGGCGAAGTTTTCGGAACAAAAGTGATATTTCGCGCCATATCAGCCGACTCGAACTCCATTCAGAACGCCGCCGATGCGCTATTTAAAGACCTGGTTCTGGTGCGCGACATGCTGGACGCCGGAAAAGGCGACTCGCCGCTTTACAAGGTCAACAGTTCGGCGGGCGACGGAAACTTCGTGGAAGTTCCCGAAGAATTCTACCGTCTGGTCGAACGCTGCATGCAGCTGTCCGAACGCACGCACGGCTATTTCGACATTACGCTGGGCCCGATATGGAAAAGATGGAATTTCGATCAGCTCAAACCGGTAATACTTGAGGCGAAAGAGGCCGAAGCTCTGCTGCCGCTGGTTGGTTACGACAAGGTCGAACTCAAGCCGGAAGGATTCGGCGTGCGTCTCAAAAAAGACAACATGGAGCTCGATTTCCGTCCGGTGATCCGCGCTTATGCACTGGAGCGCGCCCGTGTAATACTAAAGGAAAAAGGCATCTCCGACTACATCATGTTCATCGGCGGCGACGCCATCGTTTCTGGCTCCAACATGGGCAATCCGTGGAGCATCGTGATGCAGCACCCGCGCAAGGCCTGGAACTATTTCGGCGTAATGACGTTCGATCAGCCCGCCGGCATGATATCGCAGGCCGACTTCAGGCATTTCTTCATCAGCAAGGGTTTCCGCTATCACGATCTGCTCGACCCGAAAACGGCTGCCCCGGTGCAGAAAGTGCGTGTGGCCACTACCGTAATGGACGACCTTGTGGCGGCGGCGGCGCTGACTTACGCCGTTCATGTGCAGGGCCACAAGGAAGGGCTGAAGCTGGCCGAAGAATGGGGCGGAGTTCCGCTGCTGGTTCAGGATGTGTGGAACCACAACCACTGGAACGAGGCCATGAAGAAGTATTTCGTAGAGAAAGAAGGCAGCAATCTTGACCTGCCCGACGTGAACGCACAGAAACAGTAAAAAAACCGCAGGACAACAGACTCTATACGGCGCGTGGCCGTGACAGAAACGAACGGACGATTGATTTGTATGGATGACACGGATCGGAGACGACCACCCGACCCGTGTCATACGTTCGTGTTTGTCAGTTATAACCAGGACATCTGTCCGTTACTCGGACTTTTCAAGCCATTCCTTTATGTTTGTTCAGGTTTCCAGACCTGAACAACATTTTTCCGAATGAACTTATGGAGCAGGTCTGGAGACACGCTCCAGCCTGGTGGAGGGTTCCGGTGCCGGTTTTTCTTACAATCCGGGAACGGCCCGGAAATTACAGGTTCAGTCTCTGTGTGCGGCTTGTTTCCCGTCGTTTTTTATGCTAATCTGATAAATCAACCGCTCTTGAATATTCGTCGCTTTTTATGGAAGGAAGTTTTAAATGCGTTCCCTTATTCAGTCGATAATGCCTCTGTGCGTCCTTGCGGCGCTTGTGTTGCTCTGCGCTCCGCTGCATGCGCAGCAGAGCGGTTCCGCCGTCGGCCCGCTGCTCGAAAAACCCGCCGCCGTGCTGCCGCCTTCGCCCGTCACTGCCGAGGCGAAAGAGCTGGTGGCTCTGGTGCAGGGCTACTATAAGAAATCCGGCAACTTCAGCGCCGCTTTCGAACAGTCTTACATTTCGAAAATGACCATGCGCGAGCAGAAATCGGAAGGCATGGTGCATTTCGCAGCGCCTAAAATGATGCGCTGGGAATACGAAAAGCCGGAACGCAGCGTAATGGTCACCGACGGCTCGCGCGCCTGGTACGCCGATTTTGAACGCAAGGAATTGAAAGTATACGAGAACTTCAAAAGTTCCTACATGGAACGCTCGCTGGCCTTCCTGTGGGGTTCAGGCGATCTGCTTCAGGACTACACCATCGTCATTGTGGACGAAAAACGCATCGAAGACCTCGTGGACACTGGCTCCCGCAGGGTAATTGAAGCCGTTCCCATCGAAAGCAATGCGCAGTTCGAAATCATTTACCTGTTCATTGACCCCGCAAGCGGACGTATCGAAGAAGTGCTGTGGTTCGACGCCATGGGCAACAGCAACAATCTGCGCTTCAAAAATGTGAAAACCGGTCAGAAATGGGCAACGGACTTTTTCAGCTTCAAGGCTCCGGGCTCCGACTGGGTTGTGGAAAACCTGAATTTTTAGGAGTAAAAGGCATGAAAAAAAATGCAGTGTTTCTGTTGCCGGTAATACTTCTGCTTGTGTTGCTTTCCACGGCCTGCGGCGGAAGTGACGATTCGGAAGGAAGCGACGGCGACATTCTGCCGGACGGCGACTCGGAAGACGCAATTGAAGACTCCGAAGACAGTGACGGCGATATCGAAAACACTGAGATCGACGGCGATGCGGAAAATGGCAGAGATGATGACACTGAAAGCGAGCCGGCCCGCCGCCTGGTGGATTACGTCAATCCCTTCATGGGCACTGGCGGACGCGGATTTATGGTCGGCAGCTCCACTCCGGCGGCCACCGCGCCATTCGGAATGGTGAAAGTTGGCCCCGACACCACCGCCGAGACCGGCGCGCCGTCGTTTTACCACTGTTCCGGCTATTTTTACGAAGACGACCGGATAATTGGTTTCTCGCACACGCACATGCACGGCACTGGAATTCCCGACTACGGTCACATAATGTTTCAACCGCTGGTCGGTCTGGATGAAAACAGCACCAATCCCAGATTCTACAAGCGCCAGTTCTCCAAGGAAGACGAGTACGCTTCGCCGGGTTATTACGCTGTAAAACTCGACAACGGTGTCAACGTCGAACTTACCGCACGCGAACATTCCGCGCACCACCGTTACGCCTACCCGGAAGGCACGGGTGAAAACGCCTATGTGCTGATAGACCTCACGCACGGCGCTGAGGAAGATTACATTGAAGACAGCGAAATTACGGTTGACGCCGCAAAGCGCGAAGTATACGGCTGGGTCTTCTCAAAGGGGTCTTTCAGCAGCCGTTACGGCGGACAGTATGTTTATTTCGCGGCGCGCTTCAAGCAGGATTTCTCCGACTGGGGCACATGGAAAGACTGGGACCTCTTTCCGCAGGCCGCCACGCAGCGCGGCGAAGTCACCGGCGCTTACTTCGGCTTCGCCTCCGAAGCTTCCACACCCGTTGAAGCACAGGTGGGAATTTCATTCATCAGCGTCGAACAGGCCCGCCTGAATCTCGAAACCGAAATGACCGACTGGGATTTCGACGCCGCGCGCCTTGAAACCGAAAACTACTGGGAGCGCGAACTGTCGCGCATAGACGCCCGGAGTGACGACGAGGAAACGCTGCGCATTTTCTATTCATCGCTTTATCACGCCTATCAGATGCCGACGCTGTTCACCGACGTGAACGGAAAATATCTGGGCTTCGACGATCAGGTGCACGACGCCGAAGGTTTCCGTTATTACACCGATTTCTCGCTGTGGGACACATATCGCACGCTGCACCCGCTGCTTATTCTGGTGCAGCCCGAACGCCAGCTGGACATGGTTAAGTCGCTCATAAAAATGTATGAGCAGGGCGGAGGTTTCCCCAAGTGGCCCATGGGCAACGGCTATTCGAACTGCATGGTCGGCACCAGTTCCGACATCGTGGTGTCTGAAACCTACATAAAAGGCATTACCGATTTCGACGCCGAAACGGCTTACGAAGGTCTGTGCAAAACAGCCAATGCGCCGCCGCCTTCCGGCGCGGAATACAGCGGTCGCGGCAGTGAGGTTGCATCTTACCTCGAACTTGGATACGTGGCCGCCGACAAAGGCTCCAGCTCGGTTTCGAAATCTCAGGAGTATTACTACGACGACTGGGCGCTCTCGCATTTTGCCGAGGCGCTGGGCAGAACGGATGATGCTGCGATGTTCCTGGAACGCTCCATGAAATATCCGCTGCTGTGGCATCCCGAATCGAAGTTCTTCCGTGCAAAGAATTCCGACGGAAGCTGGGTTGAGGAATTCAACGACGAAACCTGGATGGATTATTACACCGAAGGCACTGCCTGGCATTATCTGTGGTTCGTGCCGCATGACGTTCCGGGGCTGGTTGAGCTTTTCGGCGGCAGAGACGCCATGTTCGAGAAGCTGGACAAGTTCTTCGAAGAAGAAAAGGCCCGCCAGCAGCGCATCGAAGAAGGAAGCATCCTGGACGAAATGGGAACGCCGCAGTATTACTGGCACGGCAACGAACCGGACATTCACGCCTCCTACCTTTACGCCGACGCCGGCAAGCCGTCTAAAACGCAGGAGTGGGCGCGCTGGATCATGGCGACGCTGTACGGCATCGACAGCGAAGGTCTGCAGGGCAACGACGACTGCGGCACCATGGCGGCCTGGTACATATTTACGGCGATGGGAATTTATCCGGTGCCCGGCTCGGTGGACTACATCATAGGCAGCCCGGCCATGGAAAGCGTGACCATAAAAGACAAGGACGGAAACGCCGTTCTCAGCATCAACGCCTCCGGCGCCGGGCGCGAAAACGTATATGTGCAGTCGGCAAAACTAAACGGTGCGGACATCAGCACCGTGCGCCTGACGCACGAACAGATCACCGGCGGAGCTGTACTCGACTTCGTCATGGGCCCGGAAGCTTCGAACTGGGGCGAAACGGCGGAATAAACTGAAGTAATTATCCACTGATTAATCCCCTCTCCAGAAATGGAGAGGGGAAAACAGGCGTGGCTTGAGAAATCCGGGAAGGAAAGCTCTCCACAAAAACAAAAACAAACGGCATTTTCAACGCGTTGGCTGAAAATGCCGTAGATAGTGAACATTTGGCGACCCTGACGGGATTCGAACCCGTGATCTTCGGCTTGAGAGGCCGACGTCCTAACCGCTAGACGACAGGGCCGTGTGCAGATAAAAAAATGGTTCGGGGACGAGGATTCGAACCTCGATTAGCGGGGCCAGAACCCGTCGTCCTGCCGTTAGACGATCCCCGAACACTGTATTCGTTATTCGTTTTGTAGAGACTCACTTCTGGCCCGGCTTGTTTCTGCGCTCGATGACGAAGATGTATATCTTCCCTTTTATGCTCGAAACGTTGGCGCTTTCCCAGCGGGAGTCGGGGTTGCTGTTGACAAAGTGGATGGTTTTCACCCCTGGAATCGAAACTGCCGTGAATCTCCTCACGCTGCTCACCGACTGATAGGCTTCCTTGTAGAATTTCATCACCGTGGCCCAGGCCTGCGGGGTGTAGAATCGGTTGCCTTCAACCGCAACCGCTCGATCAGGAAGCAGAAAACCAAGGTGCGAGGCGGCTTCGGCGGTGGATGCAAGCATGAAAAACATTATTATACTGCAAAGAACAACTATGTGAGCTCTTGTCCTCATAGCGGTCAGTAACCTACACTTTCCCATAATTGCTGTCAAGAACTTTATCCATAAAAAAAACACGTCGCTTTTGGCCTGCTTCTTCGGCCTGTCGGCATTCGTCAAAAAACTTTTTCCTATCATAGCAGCTTCTAGGGCCATGTGCAAAACTTGACTGTATTGTCTGCAGGTGGTAAAAATTATAGACATATTGAGGGTATAAGCAACAACAACCCGGACGTGAAACGGCGGGTTCGCTTTGCGTCACAATGAAAATGAAAATATCTACAACGGAGGGCACGTAATGAATAAAAAACGAGGGCTTTTCCTTGCCTTGATAATCTGTTTTGCGTTCATGCAGGCGGCTTTCGCCGGAGACGACAGCGAGACTTCGGGACAGGGTTCCATAAACTGGAGCAAAAAGGAAATTGTTTTCACCGGCGACGGTGCGCCGAATCTGCTGGCGCCCAACGCGGCTTCGGCCCGTTTAGGCGCCGAACGCGCCGCCGAGCTGGTGGCGTTGCGCAATGCGCTTGAAGCCATCAAAGGCGTCAAAATCCGCGCCGGTCAGACCGTGGGCGATAAAATGGCAAAAAACAACGCCATAGCCGCCGGTGTTGAGGGTGTCGTCAAAGGCTTCATAGTAAAAGAAACACGCTATTACTCAGACGGCGGCGTGCAGCGCGATCTTGTCATTCCTCTCGACGGCATTCTTACTCAGGCCATTCTCGGCGACGAACTGAAAAAAACGGCAGCTCCGGCGGGCGGCGCAGAAAAGAAATCCGAAGCCGCACCGGCTCCGGGCCCGGCGGCTCCGGCTGAAGAACGTGTTGCAGAGGCTAAAAATACAGGGTTGGTGGTGATAGCCAGAGGATTTAAAATCGTGCCGGTGCTGGCTCCGAAAATCATTGATCAGGACGGCAAGGATGTTTACGACGTAACCATGGTCGAAGAAACAGCCGAGAACGGCATTGCCGCCTACATGAAAGACGAGAATGCCGCCAAAGGCGACAGGCGCGTCACCGACAATCCGCTGATTGTCAAAGCTCTGAATACTCCAAACTCGGTCGATCTGGTGGTTTCCAACGCCGACGCCGCCAAAATACGGCAGGCGGCAGACGTGCTGGCAAAAGGGCGCGTTGTGATCGTCAGGGACTGAACCAGGAAAGCGGCGCTGCCGCCTTAAGGAGAAATTGTCATGCATAAACTTTTAGCATTATTGATCGTGCCTCTGATGCTTCTGTCCGTGCAGGCTTTCGGACAGGAAGATTCCGACGGAAAAACCGTGACGGTCACGGGCGAAGGCGTCATATTCAACAACGATCAGGTTACGGCAAAAGACAAGGCCATCGACTCGGCTCTGCGGCGTGCCGTTGAGCAGGCGGTGGGAACTTTTGTAAAATCGACGACGCTGGTCGAAAACTATGTCACCGTCGAAGACCGTATTCTGGCGCAGGCCAGAGGCTTCGTGAAGGAGTGGAAAATTCTTTCCGAAAAAGTCGAAGGCAACGTGGTGTCGGTAAAAGTTCAGGCCGTGGTGGCCGCAACGAAGCTTAAAAACAGTCTGGATGCGATTCAGTGGGCTGTGGCGCAGAAGGAATATCCGCGCGTAATGCTGATGATTGCCGAGCAGAACGTTGGAGAAGAAAGCTATTCTTACTGGTGGGGCAACACCGCGTCCACCGTCAGCATGAGCCAGGTCGAAAATACGCTTACCGAAGAGCTGGACAAAGTCGGCTTTGTGGTTATCGACCCGCAGGTGCTTTCGGGCAAAATCCAGATGAAGGACGCCTACAAAGTTACTTCTGCCGGCATGAAAGACGAGGCCGCAATCGAAATCGCCATGCTGACCGACGCACAGGTCGTCATTGTCGGAACGGCAGTCGCCACTTCTGCCGGGCCTGTAATGGAAGGATCGAAGCTTCTTTCGGGGCAGGCCGACATTTCCCTGAAAGCAATCAATGTAGATAACGGACAGGTGCTGGCCACCGGCACGGCGCATGCCGCCGATGCGCATATTTCGAAAGTAACCGCAGGCAACAACGCTCTGCGCAAAACCGCCCGCAAAATCGCCGGCGACCTTATTGCTAAACTGGCCGAAAAATGGTCTTCGACGGTGGGCGTCATAACTCTTGAAGTCAAAGGACTCAACTCATACGACACGCTGCTGAAGTTTGAGACGGCGCTTAAAAACAACGTGCGCGGCGTCAAAGGCGTAAGCGAGCGCAGAATGAGCGGCGAAGGCGCCCTGCTGGACATTTACATCTCCGGCAAAGCTTCGCATCTGGCTTCCGAGCTTTCGGGCGGCGTTTTCAGCGACTTTTCGCTTAAAGTCGTCGAAGTAACGCAGAATCTCATCAAAGTTGAACTCGGCGGCTGAGGAGAAAGAAATGAAACGATTAGCGAACAACCCGCTTTTTGCGCCGCTGGCGGTGCTTACTGCGGTTCTGCTGCTTTTGCTTTCGACAGGAATTGCCGCCGAAACGTCGTCGGCTACGCTGAGTCTGATTGAAGGCAAAGTGCTGATAAAGGAAAATCGCAACGCCGAGTGGAAAGACGCGACGCTTGGAGCGGAACTGGGTGCGGAATATCATCTTAAAACCGAAAAGGGCGCGCGCGCCGAAATAAAGCTGCCCGACGGCAGCATCATCCGCATTGCGCCGGAATCTCAGATAAGAATGAAAAGTCTCATCTTTCCTGCCGGTTCAAAAAAGGACGAGCGCGATTTCAACATGAAACTTGAAGCCGGAAAAATCTGGGCCAACGTATCGAAGGCGCTGGGCGGCGAGGCAAAATTCAAAGTCGAAACCGGCAACGCCACGGCAGGCGTGCGCGGTACGGTGTTTCAGGTCGGAGCCGTCGGAACTGCGGCGGATATCGCGACGGTGGTCAAGGTTTATTCGGGCGCGGTGGCGGTGGTAGGCAATGCTCCGCAGTATCAGCGCAAAGGCGACGAAAAAACAGACCGCGTGCAGGTTCCCGGACCGCAGCAGGTTACTAAGGAAAAATGGGAAGAACTGGTGGCGCAGGCCATGCAGCAGGTTAAAGTGGCCGCCGACGGCTCGATGTCGCTGGCGGGCTTCGCCATGGAAGACGAAACCAAAGACGAATGGACGGCCTGGAACCTCGAAAAAGACAAGGCTTTGCAGAAATAGCAGCTCTGTGCAAAAAACCGGAAGCGCGGCTCGGATGCCGCGCTTTTTTGTTAATGGAGGCTTTCATGAAACAAATCCGGTTCTTCTCTTTCTTCCCGGCAGTAAATTTTACGTTCCGGTAAGTCATTGACTGATAATGACATTGTTTTTCCGGTATTTGATTTTCGTCAATACGGGTGTATGATAGAAAAAGTGATTCATTGGGTTGGAAAACCGGATATTTTTATTTTTCGAAAAGGCTTATATTATGCCGGAATGCATTTGTCTGCCGAACTGTCCGTTCTTCAATGATCGTATGGAAAACATGCCGACCATGGCTGCTGTCTACAAACGCCGTTATTGTCTGGGTGACAATACATCCTGTGCCCGTTTCATGGTGTTTGCGGCGCTTGGACGCGGAAAAGTGCCTGCCGACCTGAGTCCGGTCGATGTCGAAAGCGCCTTGAAAATAATCGAAAGCGCCGGAAAGAAAGACGGATCGTAAGCTCGCATCATAATTATTCCGCCGCAGAATCCGCTGCCCGGACATGGTATGTGCTTTTGTTTGGCATATTTGCAGTTGTGGAGTAAGAAATGCGCCTGAACATCACCAGCATTCTGTCTTTTATTCTGTTGAGCCTGATTTTGCTTTTCTGTTGCGCCTGTGGCGGCGACGCCGATTCGGATGAAACCGGCGGCGATACCGAAACAACCGACGGCGACGACGCCCCGGACGGCGATAATGAAGCCGATGGCGACTCTGTGGAAAATGACGCGGGAGAAGCCGATATGGATTCCGACGGCGACGCGACAGTTCAGTGCAGCGAACCGATAAGCGAGCGAGTAATTGAGATGGCCGCCGACGAGACGTTTTTTGTAGGCCCCTATCTGCAGCAGCCCATGCCGGATTCCATGATCGTAAAATGGCGCACCGAAGC
>JAKQSH010000376.1 GCA_029570245.1 Deltaproteobacteria bacterium
ACATCACCGACCGCAAGAAAGCCGAAACCGCCCTTCTGGCACGCGAAGCGTTCGAAAATCTCATCATGTCAATCTCTACCGAGTTTGTAAACATGAAGTCCGACGAGATAGACGCCGGAATCGAACGCGCCCTGAAGTTGATAGGCGAATTCTCGGACACGGATCGCAGTTATATATTTCTTTTCGATGAAGCGCTTGAAGAATGCAGCAATACGCATGAGTGGTGCCGCAGCGGAATTGCACGGGAAAAAGAGCATCTGCAGCACTGCCGCACATCGGACATGCCGTGGTGGCTGAATGAACTGCGCGAGTCGAAGCTGATATATCTGAAAAGCCTGGACGACATGCCGCCGGAGGCTGCAGCCGAGCATGACGTGCTTAAAGCTCAGAGCATAATTTCACTGCTGGCGGTGCCGATGCACTACTCCGGCCGCCTGATCGGCTTCATGGGCTTCGATTCCGTCAGAAGCGCCAAAAACTGGGACGACGAGATCATCAAGCTTCTGCGTGTCGTTTCCGATCTGCTGGCCAATGCCTGCATGCGAAAAAACTACGAAAAGGAACTGCGGGAGAGCGAGGAACGTTACCGTGCCGTGGTTGAAAACGCCGGAGAAGGAATTATCGTTCTCGACCGCAACGGGCGCTGCCTTTTCATAAACGGTACGGCAGCCGAAAGACGCGGCGGCACTGCCGGAGATTTCATCGGCAGAACCCTTTTCGACGTTTACCCGGCGGAAGTGGCCGAACGCAAGCTTGCCGCTGTGCGCCGCGTTATTGACAGCGGCGAAGGCGAGGTGGCCGAATATCAGATGCCGGTAAATGGTGAATGGCGCTGGTTCAGACTGCTTCTGCAACCGCTTAAAGACGGCGAAGGCCGGAATTTCGCCGCCATGGTGCTGTCTTTCGACACGGAAAGACATAGACGGCTGCTGAGCGAACTCAAACAGAGCCGGGAGAACGTCAACGCGATTTTCTGCCAGATTCAGGAGTTCTTCATAATTCTCGACGAAGACGGAACCGTGCTTTACGCGAACCCATATATGCACACCCGTCTGGGATACTCAGAAAGCGAAATCAGCGGGCTGGACATAAGCCGCTTTGTAGCAGTGAGTTTCATCAAGGGCAAAAATCAGATTTTTGCCGGAGTGCCGGAAAACGGTGCAAAGTCGATGTTCATTCCGTTCATGGCCAAAAACGGCGCATGGATTTACACAGAAAGCCGCATATCCAGGGGGTGCTGGGAAGGACAGAGCGTTTTCTTCGGAGTATGCCGCGATCTGACCGAACGCATAAAAGCCGAAAAAGACCTTAAAGAAAGCGAAGCCACCGCACGCATGTTGCTGGACCTCATGCCCACCATCGCCATGCTGGTTGACCCCAACGGGCCTATTCTGGCCGTCAACCAGAAAGCCGCCGAAAACATGGGGATGACCGAAGAGGAAATGCTGGGCAGAACGCCCTTCGAAATTTTCGACCGCAGAACTGCGGAACAGCGCGTGCTGCATTTCATCGAAGCCGTAAGAACGCGCCGCCCCGTGGAATACGAAGACGAGCGGGACGGCAGGCGCTTCAGGCACATCGTGGTGCCGCTCTTCGACGACAACGGCGAAATAATGCGCTTCGCCGTCTTTGCCGATCTTATCGAAATCAGAAATTAAACCACAGCGGGTTTCAGCTCACAGCCGTATCAGGTGAATTCCGAAACAGCCGGGAAAAGCACAAAAAGTGCGGCAAGATAGAGGCTGAAAGCCCACATCGTGAGTTCCACCGCCAGACGCCGATTCTTTATGAGCAGCAGCAGCAGAGCCGGAAGCGGAACCAGTACGAAAAGAATCAGGCTGTGCCACAGCGGTCTGGAAAGATAAACGAACCACAGCGGCGGAACCAGCAGCATCGCCGAAGTGAAAAAAGCCACAAAGCGATGAATGTTTTTCAGACTGCGACCCTTCTTCATGTTGCGCGTATATACGGTGCCTACCCTGTCGCGACGGTCTTCTTCGATATCTTTGTAATCCTTGAACATCGAACCGCCGGAGAAACCGCCGAAAACCAAAAGCGTCATAATCGCCACCCAGTTTCCATGCGGCAGCGAACCGTTTACATAAAGACCGAAAAGGAAAAAGGCCGCGCCTGACGCGCCTTCAATTTTGTAGTTGGCGCAGAAGTAGCGCTTGAGTCTGAACTGCGGCATGTGATAAGCGGCTGTTATAAAAAAGAACAGCAGCATCAGTACGAAAGCGTCGGTATAAAAAAGGAGCAGCCAGAAAAGCAGAGCAACCTGCATGCCGATAGCAAAAACGGCGTTTTCGGATTCGGGCTGGCGCGGCGCTTCGCCTGAAGCGGCATCCTGATGGCGATCGAAATAATCGTTGGCTATTATGACCAGCATGAAGGCGAAAAACGCGGTGGCGCTCATAATAATTGAAATCAGCCAGCTTCCGCCTGCCAGTCGAGCACCGAGCATTGTAACCACCGCCCAGGGCAGCGCGTGGTTGAAACGCCTCAGCGACGGCAGCATGCTTCCGAGGTTGAACAGCGAGTACAACACAAAGCTGAAGCCCAGCCCGATCAGGCTCATCACATTGGCAAACGAAGCCTGCTCGTTTATGTCCATGAACAGATTCGTCAGGTTGTACCAACCGGAACCCACCGCCTGAAAAGACAGATAAGACAGTACAAAGCCGACCAGCGTTCGCGGCAGGCTGCGAGTAAGCCACCAGACGTAAGCGCAGAAACCGGAAATCACAGCCCAGACGGCGATGGTTTCGCCCAGCATGAGCCGGTCGGACATGAAGAAAGGCATGAAGTCCTGAAGGTATAGATAAAAACGTCCGGGTTGAGCCGGAAGCGCCAGGTCTATCAGCGGCGGCAGCCAGGCCAGCACCAGGCCCATCGCCACCGGCCCCGAAACTTCACGCGCTTTCCTGCCGCTCGCCAGCGAGAGCGAGGCGGTCATAAGCATCTGCAGCAGAATGTAGAAAACTATGGTGTGAAACGCAAAAAACGCGCTGTTGGTGTCTTTGCGGTGAACAATATCTTCAAGCAGCATACGGATTGCGCCTACTATAGAAGGCGGAATCAGAAAAATCAGAGGCGAGTAACGTATGTTCAGAATCCGTTCGAAGAATTCATCTATAACGCGCAGCAGTGCCATTTCGTATCCTTCTTCTGCATGGTGAATCAGTCTCTCAGTAGAAAAGATATACGAAGCTGCGTGCTCATCCAAGCGCTTTGTGCAAAACTCCTGTGTAAAATTGAATTATTTATCGCAATCGGCGGCTTTCGAATCGTCAATGCCTTCTGAAGATGCACAACTGGAAGCATCCGGCGCATCTGCGGGAAAACTCAGGTCGTAGCTTCCGCCGCTCTGCGGCAGAACTCCCAGTCCGGGACAGGGTTTGCCGCGCAATGCGGAAAGAGCCTGCTTCAGCGAAGCTTCATTCTGTTCGCCCACCAGTCGCGCCACCTCGCGACCGTTTTCATCGAGGAACAGAAAAGTCGGCACACCCACCAGACGGAAATCTCCGATAAGGTGACGGTTTTCGGACTGTGAAACATCGGCCTTGCGCACCAGCACGCTCTGACCGTCGCAGAGCGCAGTCAGGCCGTCAACAATGGGCTGCATACGTTTGCAGACCGTACAGTCGGCTGAATACAACTCCAGCATGGTCGGCTGTTTCTGACCGTTTTCGTCAACTATGAACTTCTGCACAGCTGCAGTCGGATCACCGGAAACGGTGGAATCGTTACTTAAACCGGCTTCGATGAAAAGAGAGGCGGCAATGGCTATGAGAAAGATGCCTATTGCGCGTTCAATGCGCGGCAGGTACGGATTGATGCGGCGCAGGAATTTGACTCCGGCCTCCGCAAAGGCCGCCGTGGCGATGAGCGGCAGAGCAAAACCCAGACCGTAAACTCCCAAATAAACGCCGCCGGTAAACGGATCAGACGCAGTGGATGCCGTGTAGGTCAACACGGTTCCCAGAACCGGCCCCACACAGGGCGACCATCCGGCAGCAAAAACAACACCCATCACCAGTGCATTAATTCCGCCGAAACGCGTCTGCATCCGGCGATCGTCGGCGCGGACAATGCGATCCATGAACGGAATGTGAATGAAGCCAAGAAACTTCAGACCGAAAGCCAGAATCAGCAGCGCCCCGGCGATCTGCAGAAGGTTTTTATGCTCCGCCAGAAGCGATCCCAGAGACGAAGCCGTCAGACCCATGAGAGTGAAAACGAAAATGAAGCCGATAGAAAACAGCAGGGAACGGAAGAGCAATTGCCCGCGCGACTGTCCTTCCATGTCGTATATATTGCCGCCTATCAGAGCAGAAAGATATATGGGGATCAGCGGCAGCACACAGGGTGTTACAAAGGTTAAAAGTCCCGCTCCGAATACGCTGAAAAGCCCAAGTCCCATAGGCGCCTCCGGTTTTTCAGTATGAAAGCACCGCGCCGAAAGCGGCGCCGTACAACGTGGTTATATAAGGATTCGAAGTTATCGGACAGGTGCCGGATTCACAGCCGATGAAATAATAATAGGCGAAGCCGGCCAGCGCACCCAGAGTAATGCCTATAATTCTTCTGCCGAGCCTGCTTTTCTTTTCGGTTTTCCCGGTCTTTTCAGTCTGTTCTTCCATTCCATATCTCCACAAACAAAGCCGTTCCCGGAAGGCTTCGAGAATAAAAACAGTTATCGCCGGGCCTGAATAATAAGATAAGTCCGGCCTGTTGATATTCAAGCCGACTGCCGACGATTTCCGATTCGCGCCGCAGTGAACGAATTCGGAAAGGCTGTGAACAACCCGGTTTGCGACAGAAGCCGCCAGGGGGTAGAATGCGTTATCCGCAGTTCTCGCAGAAGGAGTCGCTATGAAGAACATAGTTTATGCAATGATTCTGATCTTTTCCATATTCGGCGCTGCGGTGCTGTCCGCCGCAGATTCGATTGATTACATAGCACGCACACGCGAACTTGCACAGCCGCTGGTAGACAACGGCATGCTGGTCGGCGTCTCTGTCGGACTTTACAAGGATGGACAGAGTTATTTCGCCGGAGCGGGGAGTACGGCGCTTGAGGGCGACGGCGTCACGCCGGACGAAGACACCATCTTCGAAACAGGTTCCATCAGCAAAGTCTTCACTTCGCTGCTGCTTTCCGACATGCTGCTTGCAGGAAAAATGAGGCTGGAAGACACCGCCGCACAATATCTTCCCGAAAACGTGAAAATGCCTTCATTCGAAGGCGAGCCGATACGCCTGCTGCATCTGGCGCAGCACAGTTCCGGCCTGCCGCGCATGCCGGACAACTTCAGTCCGCAGGACAAGAACAACCCTTACGCCGACTATCGGAACGAAGAGCTTTACGAATTTCTGAATTCATACAAACTTACGCGCAGGCCGGGCGAAATTTTCGAATACTCGAACCTGGGCGTCGGCCTTCTGGGACATATTCTCGAACTGGCGTCGGGTAAGGATTACGAAACGCTGCTTAAAGAACGCATTACAGGCCCGCTGGGAATGAAAAGCACCTCCATAAATATCAGCCCCAGAGAAATGAAGCGACTGGCGCGTCCCTACGGCCCGGATTGCAGACCCGGCAACAACTGGGAAATCGCCGCACTCAAAGGCGCAGGCGGCATTCGTTCGACCGCCCGCGACATGCTGAATTTCGGAATCGCCGCCATGCAGGGCGGCAATACTCCGCTGGCCGGTGTTTTCGCCGAGTCGATGCGCCACGAGCGCGCAACCAGTGAGGCCGGCACGCGCATTGCTTTAGGCTGGCACATCAATAAAAACAAAGCCGGCGACAA
Source organism: Deltaproteobacteria bacterium (assembly GCA_029570245.1). GTDB lineage: Bacteria > Myxococcota_A > SURF-8 > SURF-8 > SURF-8 > JAKQSH01. The sequence continues at coordinate 5,817 of JAKQSH010000376.1, forward strand.
TCTGTACTGGCACAACGGCAGCACCGCTGGCTATCACAGCCTGCTGATGCTGAATCCCACAAAGAAACTGGCGATTGTTGTGCTTGCCAACACCAGTTCAAAACTGGTTGACAGTCTGGGCGCGCAGCTCATGCGACTGCTCGAACATGGCGAAGCCGACGCCATTGAGATTCGCAAGTCGATAAAGATACCGGAAGCCGAGCTGAAAAAATACGAGGGAACCTACTATCTTTCGCACGACTTTGCCCTGTCCGTCAAAGCCGAAGGCGCGGCGCTGATGGTCGAAGCCACCGGTCAGGAGTCAATCAGAATTTACCCCGAAAGCACGACGCGCTGGTTTTATCGCGCGGTGGACGCCGATATCGAGTTCGTTATCAACGGCAAGGGCGAGGTCGAAAGCCTGGTGCTGCATCAGGGCGGCGCCGCCATGCCCGGCAGCCGCAAACGCCCCGATGCGCCGGACAACAAGGTTAAACAGCGCCAGGAAATACGGCTTGATCCGGCGCTGCTGGCTGAATTCGCAGGTGAATACAAACTTGCGCCGGAATTCGTCATCACCATTACGGTTGAAGACGGAAAACTTTTCGCCCAGGCCACCGGACAGGAACGCTTCCCGGTTTTTCCGTCGTCGGAAACGACTTTTTTCTACAAAGCGGTGGATGCCGTTATTCAGTTTGTACGCGATGAAAAAGGCAAAGTCGGCAAACTGATACTGCATCAGGGCGGATTGGCCCTGCCGGCGCCGAAAATAAAATAAACACGGATTTTTCGCAGACGCCGACCTGAAGGCCGGTGGCGCACCGTGCCGAATTTTGTTGATTTGCGGGCAGTTATGGCATATTTAGTATATTATTGTGAACGTAAAGATCGTTCGATGCAGGAAAAACTGATGCCCGGAGTCGTTTCGAAAATATGCCTGTATTTAACGGCGGCGCTGCTGGTGCTGGCGCTTTCCGCCTGCGCCGACGAAGGCATGCGCGATGGCCGGGGCGATTGCTACAAACTCTGTGAGCGGCTGGAAGAATGCCTGGACGCCGAAACGTTCAGGATGGATTTCTGCCTCGAAGCCTGCGACGAAGAGCTTTATTACGATGCGCGTTCTATAGCCTGCGCCATGTACGCGCTTGAAAAAGAATGTTCAGCCGCTTATGTGAACTACTGCGCCGGTGATCCGGGCATCGACTGGATGTAGGAGACGCCGCCATGTCTGGAAAAACAGCTCTCATGCTTGCCGCTTTGCTGCTCGCCGCATTTCTGACGGCCTGCGGCGACGACGGCCTGGACCAGAAATGCGTAGATGCCTGCCGCAAACTGGACGCCTGTTACTCGGATATTGAAGCACCGGACCTGGCCTGCCGCTATCGCTGCACAGAACCGGACCTGACGCTGAACGAGGAACTGGCCGATTGCATAATAGCCACACGCTGCGAAGACCTTACCGAATTGTGCTACTGACATTCCGCTCACGCGGGGGATGGTAAAAAAACCGGCGGCCAGTTATGGCCGCCGGTTTTGCTTCTGAATTTACCCTGCCGCTTCTTCGTCTGTCCCGCACAACTTCATAAATCTACAGGCATCGGCCCGGCAGTCTTCGGCAGAACATGTGCGCCATTGCGAATACGGCAGCCCGCTGCGCGATTGCGCCTCTGACAGATCGTGCTCGAAGCGCGCAAGAGCCGCAGCGCTTTCCGGCGTATCAGGATCAAGGCGCACAACTCCGCCGGAACCGGCCAGATAAACGATTTCGGCCAAAATACGCCGCCCCGGCCAGGCGCGCTGCAGGGCGCGCGAGTAAGCAGCAGCCTGCATGAGATAATCGGCGGCGGCGACGGTGTCTGGCCTGGCATACTTGTAGTCGATAAGCCGCAGATCGCCTGTTGGCGGTTCGAGCAGCAGGTCGACACGCCCTTTAAGACGCGCGTGGCGTCCGTCTGAAAGCTCGAAGTCGGCGATGAAAGGCATTTCGCGGTGCAATCTGACGCCTTCCTGCGACGCCAGTCGTGCAAAATCCGCATACCATTCTGAAGCGAAGAAACGTTTCAGACTCCGTACAGCGCGGGCTGCGCCTTCGGGGTCGTATTGCGCAACATCTGAAAAGAACCCGGCGATGTCTCCATCGGCAGGCACGGAGCCTGACGGAATTGTTTCAAGGAAACGATGCGCCAGCAGGCCCAGCGATGCGCCTTCGGGATTGTCTTCGTCGGCGAACGGCGCCTCCATCCACAGATTTGTGCTGCGTTCCAGCATGCGCTTGAGGTGATAGCGTCTTTCACATATCTGAAAATCGCGCAGCATGGTTACGCTGAAAGTCCCAAGCATGGAAGGTCCGTCAGGATGTGAAAGCGCTTCGGCGCAGAGCTTTTCCATTTCGGCGGCGTTCGGACCCGCTGCCGGTTGTGAATTATTTTCCGTCTGAGGAGTAACCCTGAAGGAAGTCGTACCGTCGATATCGGTAACACGCAGATCGAAACCGCAGACGGCGGCGGCGCTTTCGACAGCTTCGGCCATGTCAATTTTCTCAGCGGATCCGCCGTCGCCATCACTTTCGCGGCTGTCGCTCCTTCCTCCGTCTGCGACACTGGTTCCGATGATCAGCCGGTCCTTTGCGCGCGTCGCGGCGACATAGTACACGCGGCGCTCCTCGGCCAGTTCCATGCTTTTGTGAATTTCCTTGCGCTCTTCGAAAGGATCGCCTTCGGCTGCGCCGCGGGTTTTCGCTATCACCCCGGCTCGGGCATCGGCCAGCAGACGACCTGCGAACCTGCCCGGTTTTATTTCGAGCGCCGGCAGAACCACAATGGGGAATTCCAGACCTTTCGACTGATGTATGGTCATAAGCTGAATGCCGCAGGCGCTTGAAGGCGCTTCACCCGGACCGGAACCGTCGCGCTGCAGGCGATCAAGGCTGTGCAGGGCGGCGTTAAGATCGCCGGAACCGTTGCGCTCTTCCATATCACGCAACAGACGCAGCAGTTTCTGCTGGTTCGACGAACAGCGCGCGGCTTCCACATCTCCCAGCGCCACAGCTTCAAGGTCGAGCCGCTCCAGAAGTTCCTCAAAGACTTCCGAGGCAGGAAGCAGACGGCGACGCGAGGAAAGATCGCAGTATACTTCGACAAAGTGCAGCAGACGGCGACACTCTTCGGCAGGGAGTTCCGCGCCGTAGCACAATCGCTTACATTCGTCGGGACTTTTCAATACCGCTTCCGGTTTTTCGGAATTTTTTCTGCAATACCGCAACAACCTGAAAAGCGAATTGTCCGAGAGGTGCACAGCCGGCGAGCGCATAACAGTCAGCAGCGTAACCGTATTCCACGGTTCCGCAAGCAGGCGCGCTGCGGCGATGAGGTCGCGCGTCTCGCTGCGTTCGAAAAGACCGGCGCCGTTTACGACCGTAAATGGCAGACCGGCGCGGCGGAAAGCCTGCTCGAAGGCGGGCATCATTCTGCCTTTTCTGACCAGCACCGCCACGTCTTCGAAAGCGGCTTTCCGTTTTTCTTCGGCTGGGCCGACATAAAAACCTTCTTCGGTTACGATTTCCCGCAGACGCGCGGCTACAGCTTCGGCCTCAACACGCAAGCGGTCTTCCTGACGACCGGAAAGCGATTTCGCCACCCGCAGCAGTTCCACCGGAGCAGCGCCGCTGGAAAACTCAAGGCCGGGCAGGAGATCGTCGTCGCTGCTGTAGGCCGATTGATAATCCTGAGTTCCGTCATTCAGCAGCCGACCGAAAAGCGCATTCGAAAATTGCAGCAGACGCGCATCGGAACGGAAATTGCGTCTGAAATGCAGAATCTTCGCGTCACTGCGGGACTTCCATTCGTTTTCGATCTGTCTGAATACGCTGACATCCGCACCTCTGAAGCGGTAAATAGACTGTTTGCGGTCGCCCACATAAAGACGACGAGTCGGACGCGCACCTTTTGCGATGAATTCATCATCGCGCGAAAGCAGATTCACCAGGCGCAGCTGCCTGCGATTGGTGTCCTGAAACTCGTCAACAAGAACAACATCGAAGCGGCTCAGCCACTGTTCGCGGATATCGCGGTGTGTCGCCAGCAGTTCCGTAGCCGTTTCAAGCGTATCTTCGAAATCCAGCATGCCCATGGCGGCTTTTGTTTCGGAGTAATCGCGCCGGATAAGCACCGCAATATCAAAGGCCGCTTCGGCTTCGTCGATGGCGAAAATACGCTCGAATGCGTTCTGAGCTTTTTTAAGGCGCGATGCCAGTTCTTTACGGATATCCTTGATTTCTTTCGGCCATGAGCCGTGTTGAATGCGATTGAATGCCGTATGCAATCCCTGCGGACCGATGAAAAATTCCGTTCCGGTCCGGCGCGGCGTGTCGGGTGTAGGACGAATGTCCGGCCTGTCGAGCGATTCGATTTCGCTTATAAGGCCGTGAATTCCGGCGCGGAAATTATCGCTGCATTTCAGCCCTTCTGCGACAAGACCCGAAACGCGTGAGACTCCGCTGCGGAACTCGTCCAGCTCGGAATTCATTATTATCGGCAGCTCCTCTTTTTCGGCCTGAAAATCGGGCCTGGGACCCGAAAGAATTTCGGAAGCCCTGGCGACATTGAAAAGATCGGCGGCGACCTGATCGAAGTTGCTGTGTCCGAGCAGCAGCAGCATGCCTTTGTGCGACTGCGAAAGAAGAAGACGCATGACTTTGTGAGTGGATTCGCGCAGAAGACGGTACGGCTCATCGTCCGGCAGCAGCGAAAAATCGGGCGGCAGACCGGCTTCGAAATGATTTTCGCGCAGCAGGTTCATGCAGAAGGCGTCGAAAGTGCCGATGAATGCCTCTGAAAGCCGGTCGAGCATCTGTATGTGACGTGGATTATCCGGGGTTTCACGCAGCTTGGCCAGCAGCGCTTCACGCAGACGCTCGCGCATTTCTCCGGCAGCCTTGCGCGTGAAAGTAAGCGCCAGAATGTTGTATGGCGAGACTCCATCACCAAGCGCAGTGCGACCTTCGGCGATGCGCAGATAAAGTTCCACCAGTGCGGCGGTTTTGCCTGTTCCGGCGGAAGCCGACACCAGCGTGTCGCACTCGAAGCGGAACAGCTCCTCCTTTATTTCGTCCCATACAAATCCCATACCCGGCCTTTCTCAATTTTCGAACTAAAAGATAACCGCAGGCTTCGAAGCGGTCAAGTTGCGCACACCACAACAAAAACCCAGTTAGCCTGAAGCAAAACAAACCAGGACGCCGATATGGTTTAAATTGAATTTGAATCTTGTTAATTTTGTTGCAATAATCTAACATTGTTGGACTTGGGGAGGAGCGGAAACAAATTGAGCAGGCACAGCGTCCTGCATTCTCGGCTTTTGGAGGGAAGATGTACTCTGGACTTAGATTCTTGTCGATACTGATGATTTTTGCCGCATTGAGTGTTTTCTGTGCCTGCGGCAGCGACTCTGATTCGGATGAAGCCGACGGCGATACTGAAACAGCCGACGGCGACGACACCCCGGACGGAGACAATGAAGCCGACGGCGATACCGAAACAACCGACGGCGACGACGCCCCGGACGGCGATAATGAAGCCGATGGCGACTCTGTGGAAAATGACGCGGGAGAAGCCGATATGGATTCCGACGGCGACGGCGACGGCGACGCGACAGTTCAGTGCAGCGAACCGATAAGCGAGCGAGTAATTGAGATGGCCGCCGACGAGACGTTTTTTGTAGGCCCCTATCTGCAGCAGCCCATGCCGGATTCCATGATCGTAAAATGGCGCACCGAAGC
>JAKQSH010000379.1 GCA_029570245.1 Deltaproteobacteria bacterium
GGAAGAAGAGCGCCGCATCGCGGAAGAAGCCGAGCGCAAACGCAAGGAAGAAGAGCGCCGCATCGCGGAAGAAGCCGAGCGCAAACGCAAGGAAAACGAGCGCAAGCTGGCCGAAGAAGCCGAGCGCAAACGCAAGGAAAACGAACGCAAGCTGGCCGAAGAAGCCGAACGCAAACGCAAGGAAGAAGAAAAAAAGCGCCGCGAAGAAGCCGAGCGTAAGCGCAAAGAAGAAGAAGAGCGCAAGCGCAGGGAAGAAAAAGATAAAAAGAAACGTCTCGAAAAAGAAGAACACGACGCCAAAAAGCAGAAGGACAAAGACCATCGTAAAGAGCCGGAAAAAGCGGCTCAGGTTCAGGTGGCGGTGAAAGTCATCGAAGAAAAAAAGAGCGAAGCGCCGAAAGCCGCAGAAGCTAAGCCTGAATACAAGCTGGTCGCAAAAGAGCTTTCAGAACGCGAAAAAGGACATTTCAAAGAGGAAATAGCCGACTTCTTCGACTCCAAACCGTCTTCGCTGGAAGATTATCCAAGCGCACGCGAGCATGTCGATTTTACCGATCTCGACCAGGGAACGCCTGAAGCCGGGCGCCGTCACTGGATGTGGATCGGCATTGCAATGTTCCTCCTATTTGCCGGCGGCACGGCGACTGCCGTGTTCATCAACTACAATGTAAGCGAGCGCCGCGAACGTGAGCGCACTGAATGGCAGGAATTGACCTTCCACGAAGAGAAGAAGGAAACTGTTGCTCCGCATCAGCCGAAATCGCTTGACGATCTGCCCGCGGAAGTCGCGCCGACGGCTCCGCCTGAGCCGGAACCGGCGGTGGAAGAAGCCGCAGAAGAAGTTCCGCCCACCGAAGAGGAACTGGCGGCCATAAAGCGCGCCGAAGAAGAAGCAAGAGCAATGGCCGAAGCCCAGACGGAACCGGCCCCCACCGAAAATACAAAAGTCGATGCGGCTGCTCCAACTCCGAATTCTGATGCCGAAGAGCAGAAAAAGAAAGAAGCTGAAGCTGCGGCACAGAAAGCTGCAGAAGAGCAGAAAAAGAAGGAAACAGAAGCCGCAGCACAGAAAGCTGCAGAAGAGCAAAAAAAGAAGGAAGCAGAAGCCGCAGCACAGAAAGCCGCCGAAGAAAAGAAAAAGAAGGAAGCAGAAGCCGCAGCGCAGAAAGCCGCAGAGGAGAAGAAAAATCAGGAAGCCGCCAAAGCAGCAACACAGACGCCGACGCAAACCAATCCACCGGTGCAGAATCCTCCGGCGGAAAAGAAGCTCAGCGCCATGGATCATTACAAACAGGGCAACAATCACCTTATGAATCGTCAGCTTGAGGATGCGGTAAAAGAGTTCAATGCGGCGCTTTCCATCGACCCGAAATTTGCACAGGCCCATCGCAGCCTTGGAATTACATATGCCACAAAAGGCGACCGCGACAGCGCCATAAAACATTACAAGCGCTATCTCGAACTGGCGCCGAACGCGCCGGACGCCGATCAGGTGCGGAAGATAATCGGTGAATAACGCGAAAGACAGACCTGCGGAAATCACACAGAAAGGGACGCCTGCGGGCCGTCCCTTTTTTCTTGCCGTTTCACAGATAAAGAACACCCTGCTTGACCTGCTTTATCCGCCGCGCTGCATTTCGTGCGAACGACCGATGGGAGTCAGTCGGAAGTGGTCTTTGTGCCCGGACTGCATGCAGATGCTGGAGTTCATCCGCGAACCGCTTTGCTGCCGCTGCGGAATTGCCCTGCTTGAAGAAAATGAAAGCGGAATGTGTCTGCGCTGCGAAAACGAATCCGACATCCCCGCAGGTCTGACTTTACGCTCGCTGCTGCGTTTCGACGGTCCGATTCAGGAAGTACTTCACGCCGTAAAATACCGCAGACGGCTTCTGCTGTGGCCATCCGGCTTGAGCGCTGCGCTTTCGGAGCTTCTGCCGGACATGCCCTGCAACAGAATGCTTGTTACATCCGTTCCGCTGCATGAGAACAAATTGAAAGAGCGCGGCTTCAACCTGCCCGACAGAATCGCAGCCGAACTGGCGCACAAGTCGAAACTGCCCTGCCGGATCGGCTTGCTCAAGCGCATACGCGAAACCGAAAGTCAGGTGGGAAAAACGCGCGTTGAACGGCGGCATAACATGTCCGGCGCTTTCGCTCTCAGCGGCAGACCGCCGGATTCGGAGCGGCTGATAATTCTGGTGGATGACGTAATTACCACCGGAGCGACAATGGCCGCAGCCGCAGAACCTTTTCTTGAAAACGGAAATCAGGTTCTGGGCATCTCTCCCGCCCGCGCTTATTGAGGTGCTGTCACTGCAGAACTACACTGAGCTGCGAAGTATAAATCGGGTGCATGCCTTCAATGTCGTCTACCAGAAGGTAGAAAGTGCCGTTGTAGGTCCCGGCGGAATTCGGACCGATTGAAACGTTGAAATCAATAGCTGCGCCTGGAACCAGAGATGAAGGCAGAGTGACTTCGGTCGTACTGGAAAAAGGCAGACTGGACGCCTGTCTTTCCAGCTGGACATGCTGCGTGCTGATGTTGCTTACCGTCATTACAACAAAACCGCCAGTCATGGTAAAAAATCCAAGGTTGGTGTTTTCGGGCACCGCCAGAAGCGGAGGCGACGACGGACAGTTGAGTTCCGCATAATCGAAACGAAGAACTGGATTGACATGAGGCCTGGGCTGAGGAACCACCACAGACGGCAGCCAGTCGAAATGAAAAACATCATCGGCAGTGTCGAAACCAGTGCAGTCTATCCACTGCTGGCAACGGTCTATCCACATCGAAACGTAATATGTTCCTCCTGGAATTGAATTCAGCGTCATCGTATAGCCGTTGACTCCGTTTTCTACCCTTCGTATGGCAACCGCATTCGCAAGCGCCCAATCGAGCGTTTCCGGGGCGGATTTATTGAGAACCGCGTAAACAGCCGGAAGGAAATCCGCCCCCAGATAAAGACCGGAATCAATTTCGACAGAAACATCTTCAACTGCTCCGCTGGCAGGGCTGACGCCGACCCAGATATTGAATTCTATCTGTCCGCTGCCGTCAATACGCTGCGGCCCTTCAGCCGCCCAGTAATAATCGTCCGGGAAAAGAAATAAACTGCCGCCAAAACTTGCACTAATGCGAGCCGAAGCTCTGTATTCACCCGGCGGCACAGCCTCAGCCGAATATTCATATGTTGTAAAATAGTCGTTACTGCTGTGGCCGACTTCAACAAGCGGAATCGTCACGGCCGACCAGGGCGGCGTTTCAATATTCTGTAATCCGACCTGAATCTGCATAGCCGCGCCAACGGCGCCGGAATGCACATGGCAAATCACCGCAGCAGGAGGTTTTTCGCCGTCCGGCTCACTTTCGTTGTCGGTGATGTCGCCGTCTTCCGAATCAATATCGTCCTCGGAATTATTATCTTCCTCAGGATCGAAATCGTTTTCTGCGGCGTATCCGTCTTCCGTATCTCCGTCGCCTTCTTCGTCGTCGCCATCATTAGAAACATCGCCGTCTGCTTCCGTCTCCGAATCGCCGTCGGCCGCTTTCTCGACAACTTTAACCTTG
>JAKQSH010000384.1 GCA_029570245.1 Deltaproteobacteria bacterium
GGAATCGCCTTACTCGATATGCAGAGACGATGACGACTGCATGCAGGAAAACCATTACTGCCTGATTCAGGATCACATTCTTCAGATGGGAACCTGCCAGCCCTACTGCGATATCCTTGGCGTGAAATGTCCCAACGGATATGAGTGCAGCGAAAGCAAGTGCACCCCCATAGACGGCTACTGCGAGTACGACCACGATTGCGACAGTTCAACTCAATACTGTAAAAAACGCCCCAGCCTTGATTACGGAACATGCCAGACCTACTGCTATTATCCGGGGCAGATGTGCCCGGCCCACACTTACTGCGACGATGATCCGCAGAGCACCACACACGGATACTGCATCTACGATTACTCATGCGAGCACTGTTCGATTAACAGTGACTGTCCAACCGACAAATGGTGTTATATGCTTCCTGGGTATACGGAAGGATGCTGTACTCCATACTGTGCCGATGATGACGATTGCTTCGGCGATCTTGTCTGCACCGATGAAGGCAAATGCGGCGTCGGCATCCCTGACGTATGCGAAGACATGGTGTGTGAGAGCGGTTACGTGTGCGACCCCTATCTCGGTCAGTGCGTTATAAACTGCCCGCCGGTCTGCGACGAAGGATGGTCATGCAACGCCTCTTCGGCGCCGAATTGCGTTGAAGGCTGTGAACCACCGCCTGCCGGAATCTGCGGCCTGGGACTTGCGCCCTGTTGCCCGCCGCAGAAATGCAACGTGCTCGAATGGATTTACGGTCTTTACGGAATATGCATATAACCACTTGAATATTAACAAAAAAACCGCCTTTCACGGCGGTTTTTTTATTTTACATGTCCTGCGGAAAGGGGTCGTTCTCGTCAGGTTCGGTACGTTTTTTATCGTCATTCTCAATCCGCAGTCGCTCAAGTTCCATTATGTCCTGCGGATCAACCAGTTCCGGCAGATCGCCCATCGTTTCCGGGTCGTCATCCTGGCTTGCCGGCGGAGCGTCTTGGGTTTGCGACTGAGATTGGCCCTTGTCCTTCAGTGGCCTTACCGGCAAGTCTTCGCTGGCTTTTTTGTCTTTCGAAGACATGTCGCGATAGCGCTTTTCCATCATCTGCCTGAATCGCGTATAGCGGCCTTCCTGCCTGGCTTTGATTTTTTCGCGTGCGGCAGCCATACGGATTTGAACCACCATAGGGTTGGGGTAAACGGAAAGTGCTTTTTCATACGAAAGAAGCGCCTTCTGCAGTTGATCGGTTTCCATCTGGCAGTTGCCGATTTCGAAATCAACCAGACGAGCATCATCGGAAAGCGGATATTTCAGCGATATTTTTGAGAATGCCGAAATTGCTTCGTCGTAACGCTCAAGCAGACTCAACGCCTCCGCCCGCATGAACGCAATTCTGGGAGCAAGTTCGTGACGAGGAAAAGCTTCGAGAAATTCGTCAGCTTCGGCTTTGGCCTGCTGATATTCTCCACCGTCTATGTAACCCTTTATTATCAGATTTTTCCAGTGTCCGATTCGGTCGGACCTGGGATATTTTTTGGCCAGTTCCTGTCCGATGGCGATACCCTGCGACGGTTTGGAAAGAATGTCGAAATAAATGCTCAGTAACTTTTCCCCGGCGGTCAGAGAGTATTCGTCGTTTTCTTTGCGCGAGAATATGCCTTCGTAAATTTTGATCGCGCTCGGATAGTTGTGCATGTGAATTTCGTAAATTTCGGCGGCCTTTATCTGCGCTTTGAGCTTTTCGCCATCGCCGCCTATCATGTCTCCGTATTCAGAAGCTGCCTTCAAAAATTCGATGGAGGCCTTTTCGTATTCACCCATTTTATAGAATTTATAGGCACGCTCCGTGAAACGCTCGTAGGAAGGGCGGTAAATCGCATAAACCAGTGCAACGACAAAGATCACCAGAATCAGAGTCTTCCACCAGAGCCCTTCGATATTAATCTTCTTCTTCTTTGACATTCAGCGGAAGTTCTGCCTGTTCGACGTTTTCCGGACCGCCGTCAATAATGCCTTCGGTTTCGCCTTCGCCATCTTCTTCCTGCTCGGCAAGACGCACAGCACCGATCACGCGCTCAGTCGGATCGACTCTGATGAGCGAGAAGCCCTGAGTGTTGCGGCCCTGAATTTTGACGCCTTTGACTTTCATTCGGATGATGATGCCGGTGTCGGTCATCAGCATTACGTCGTCGTCTTCAACAACCTGAAGAACCTGCGCGACATAACCGTTACGTTCTGTGGTCTTGATTGTAAGAATGCCGCGACCGCCGCGCTTCTGAATGCGGTAATCTTCCATTCGGCTGCGCTTGCCCTTGCCTTTTTCGGTGACGGTAAGGATGCTGGCGCCTTCGGTAAGCACTTCCATACTTACGACCTGATCGCCTTCCGAAAGTTCAATACCCTTCATGCCGCGCGTAGCACGACCGGTGGGACGCACGTCCGTTTCTTCAAAGCGGATGGCCTTGCCGTGCCTGGTGGAAAGCAGGACGTGCTGATTGCCGTCGGTAAGACGCACATCAACGATTTCGTCGTCGTCGTCAATAAGAATGGCCTTGATGCCGGTGGTGCGCACATTCGAATAAGAAGCAAGGTCGGTTTTTTTGACGACACCATTCTTGGTGGCGAACACAATGAACTTGTCGGGATCGAACTTGGTCACTGGCAGAATCGCGGCGATCTTTTCGTCGGAACTCATGTTGCAGAGGTTTACAATCGCCTTCCCGCGAGAAGCGCGACCGCCCTGCGGAATCTGGTGCACCTTTACCCAGTAGAGCTGGCCCTTGTTGGAGAATACCAGCATGTAATCGTGCGTGGAGGCGATGAAGAGATTTGTCACGAAGTCTTCGGCTTTGGTGCCCATGCCCTTCTTGCCTTTTCCGCCGCGACGCTGCGCTCTGTACAGCGAAATCGAATTCCGCTTTACATAGCCGGAATGCGAAACTGTGACGACCATGTCTTCTTCGACGATAAGGTCTTCAACAGAAAGGTCTTTGGAATCTTCGATTATTTCTGTGCGACGCTCGTCGCCGTATTTGTCGCGAACTTCTTCCAGTTCTTTGACTATTTCCGCCAGCAGCAATTCTTCGCTGGAAAGAATGCCCATCAGACGTTCTATTTCGATCTTGAGCTGTTTCAGTTCATCAATGATTTTGTTGGCTTCCAGACTGGTCAGGCGTTGCAGGCGCATATCGAGAATGGCCTGAGCCTGACGTTCGGAAAGCATGAAGCGCGCCATGAGGTTTTCTTTGGCTTCAGCCGGAGTGCGTGACTTGCGGATGGTATCGACAACGGCTTCGATGTTGTCGAGGGCGATTTTCAGACCGAGCAGAATGTGCTCGCGCTCCTGGGCTTTGCGCAGTTCGAATGCCGCACGACGCGAAACGACATCACGGCGATGGTCGATAAAAACCTGAATCAGCGGCTTCAGGCCCAGAGTCTTGGGCTGGCCGCCAACCAGAGCCAGCATGATGATTCCGAAGCTGGACTGCATCGGCGTCAGCTTGTAGAGCTGGTTCATAACAACCGCAGGTACGGAATCGCGCTTTAGTTCCAGCACAATACGCATTCCTTCGCGGTCTGACTCGTCGCGCAGATCGGAGATGCCTTCAAGTTTTTTGTGACGCACCAGTTCAGCGATTTTCTCGAGCAAACTGGCCTTGTTGAGCTGATAGGGGATTTCGGTGATTACAATCGTCTGCTTGTTAGTGCGATTATCGGTTTCGATAAGCGCACGGGCCTGCATGCGGACGATGCCGCGCCCGGTTTTGTATGCCTGAAGTATCCCGTCCCGCCCACAGATAAAACCGCCTGAAGGAAAATCCGGGCCGGGAATAAACGCCATAAGTTCCTTCAGAGAAATGTCTGGATTATGAATCTGCGCGATGGTGGCATTGACGACTTCACGCAGGTTGTGCGGCGGGATATTGGTTGCCATACCGACGGCGATACCGGCGGAACCGTTGATGAGCAGGTTCGGAATTCTTGCCGGCAAAACCAGTGGTTCCTGCTCGTTGTTGTCGTAGTTCAGACCGAAATCAACAGTTTCCTTGTCGAGATCGTTCAGAAGTTCGAGAGCGATCTTATCGAGGCGAATTTCGGTATAACGCATTGCAGCGGCAGGATCGCCGTCAATCGAACCGAAGTTTCCCTGACCGTCAACCAGCGGATAACGCAGAGAAAAAGGCTGAGCCATACGAACGATGGTATCGTAAACAGCCAAATCGCCATGCGGGTGATATTTACCGATAACGTCACCGACGATACGGGCGGATTTTTTGTAGGGCTGATTGGGCAGATTCTTCAGTTCGTGCATGGAAAACAGGCAGCGCCGATGCACCGGCTTCAATCCGTCTCTGGCGTCCGGCAAAGCACGGGCGATAATAACGGACATCGCATAGCTGATGTAGGAGTTTTTCATCTCCACTTCGATGTTGATTGGCACTTCCCTCGGCAGCGACGACATATTTACATCTCCTTGTTCACTAACGGATAGAGTATCGTCTAACTATTCTGAATAACAGAGCAAATACGCAAGTGTAATCCCTGCAATTTCGATTCAGTGGATTGTATATTCAAGGGTGCCGAAAGTCAACAAAACCCGGCAACATTTTATGGGCGTAACATGCTGTATTTACTAAACATTAAAGCACATCGAAAACTTTTCTCTCATATCGGAAGATCAGGACTGAAGAGTTTTCCGTTATAGCGGAAACCGCCCGCATTCCTAATGATCGTCCGTCCTTTTTTTATTTCCGACACACGCGGATTGTGAATGTGCCCGAAAAGGTGATATAAGGGTTGATATTCATTCATATATTTGTTTATGGCCCGACAGCCGCCCCAGTTGCGGTTGACGACGGTGTCGAAACAGAGATCGTCCACATCGGGCGGCATATGAGTACACAAGATGTCCACAGGCCCAAGTTCGGCCAGGCGTTTTTCGTATTCATCCAGCGGAATTTCTCCCGGCAGCCCCATTGACTGTTCGTATGGCGGCGTACCGGAAACAAAACCGAAACGCAAAGCGCCGATTTCGCGAACCCCGAAGTCTACAAACATTTCCGGACCCAGCACCTGTTCAAGCTGTTCCGGAAAATCCACATTGCCGTACATCACGATTGATTGCGGCGGAAGAACCGCTTTCAGTTTGCGATATTCTCTTTCGACAATGGATTGGGCCAACAGTAAACGCTGCGGATCGTCGAAAATGCGGCTGCGTGCAATGGACATGGCATTCTTCCTGTCTCCGCGCCCCAGAGCTTCCAGAATGCACCTGAAATCATCGGCGTCCAGCATTTCGGTGGCAATTCCTTCAAACGTCCTGAAATCCATCATGTTCAGGTTATCGCCCAGCACAATCAATGGAATGGAAGGATCAAGCAGGCTGTGCAGCCTGTCATAAGCTCCATGAACATCTGCAACGAAATTTATGAGCATTGGAATCACCCGTCAACTTCCAAGAGATACTGTAACATATAAAAACAGACATATGGATGTTAACACAAAACCGAAGAAATCGCCCGTAAACATCAATCGGCGTGAATATGGAGCAAATACGGAGAAACTGTCAGTATTTACGCACAGTTCATTGACATCGAACCTTCTGCGGGTATAATCGCCTCGGAATTCTGTTGCAGATGGAAAGGTATTGTAATGCTCATTCTGGCTTCCCGCTCGCCCCGCAGAATAGACCTGCTGAACCGGGCCGGAGTTGAATTCGAAATAAAGCCCAGCGACTCGGACGAAACCCCTGTTCCCGGAGAAACGCCCGAAGAACAGGCACTGAGACTGGCAACTGTCAAAGCCGTTGATATCGCAGAGAAATACGGACAAGGAAACATAGTTCTCGGCGCTGATACAATCGTCGTCATAGATGGTCGCACGCTTGGCAAACCGCGCGACCGTGCCGAAGGCCGCCAGATGCTCGAAACGCTTTCCGGTCGTCCGCATGTAGTGATAACCGGCGTATGCATCATCTGCCCCGATGGCCGCAGAATCACAAAAGCGGTTCATTCCAGCGTAAGCTTCCGCAGCCTCAGCGCCGGAGAGATCGAAAAATATCTGGATACAGGAGAGCCTTTCGACCGCGCCGGGTCATACGCCATTCAGGGCATAGGAGCATTCTTGATCGACCGCGTCGATGGCTCATATACTAATGTCGTCGGGTTGCCGCTTAAAGAA
>JAKQSH010000386.1 GCA_029570245.1 Deltaproteobacteria bacterium
CATTTCTTCAACCACGAGTACAATCTGTCCGACGAAGAAATCAAACGCTTCCACAAACTCGGCGGAGTAATCGGCCTGATTCTCTCGCGGCGCTGGCTGGTCGATCCTGAGAAACGTCATAAAACCGACCGTCACGGCGGAATAGCCGATATAGTGGAAAACATGCTGTATATCCGCGACATGGTGGGTGACGTTTCATGCATCGGTATTGGTACCGACTTTGACGGCCTTACCGATCCTTTCAAAGACTGCGCCACCCCAGACAAACTGTGGAATATGATCGACTACATGGGCAAATATTTCACCGACGACGAAATAGACCAGATCATGTACCGCAACGGCGAGCGTGCGCTGGAAAAAGGCTGGACATAAGCTGGAAAAATACGTTAAGCAACAAAGCCGGTCGAAAGTGACCGGCTTTGTTATTCGTACTCAAGAATAAGAAGCGGTTTATAGACGCTTTCCGGGTTCTGCGCTTCGGCCCGACAGGCTTTGATATCGCATTTGAAGCGATATCGCGCCGGTTCCGGTCCGACAAAGGAAGCGTCCGGTTCGCAGGCATAACCCAGCGCTTTCAGATCGGAAGCAAAGCTGCCGGCGCCGCGTGCCGGGTCGTCACGGTACTGACGCTGTGCGGTCTGAATGCTGCGCAGCGTTTCCAGCGCCTGATCCTGACGGGATTCTTTCTGAAGCTGAATCCAGGCCGGATAGCCGGAGATAAGTGCAATGACGATAATTGCCGCCACCACTGTCAGATTGTATCTGTTGACAAACAGTTTATCCGTAATCATTCTGCCCCGCATGGTACAGTCAAACCCCGTCGCACAGGTTTGATGATAATGCATTTGAATTCTGCAAAGAATGTAAAAATTCATAAAAGAAAACTTGCCGATTAACAATATTCTAACAATGGGCTAATATTGTTAAGACAATTGCAGTGTAGATTCATGGGCGATGATAAGGCAATTTCTACAGGAGACCAGAAAAATGCCCAGAGAAAGAATTCTGATAGTCGAAGATGAAGAGGATATTCTTGAGCTTGAGCGTTATAATCTCGAAAGAGAAGGTTATCGCGTCAGCGCCGTAATGAGCGGTGAAGAAGCCCTCAGACTCGTAAAATCGCAGGAGTTTGATCTCATCATTCTCGATCTCATGCTGCCGGGGCTTGACGGACTGGAAGTCTGCAAGCGTGTCAAAAACAATCCCGAAACCGGCGAAACCGCAATCGTAATGATAACGGCAAAAGGTGATGAAGCCGACATTGTCACCGGGCTTGAACTGGGAGCGGACGATTATATCACCAAACCGTTCAGCCCCAGAGTCCTGCTGGCGCGCATCAAGGCCGTGTTGCGGCGCAGAGAAGAACCTGCACTGTCCGAAAGCGATCCGCTGAGCATTCACGATCTGGACATTCATCCCGGACGCCACGAAGTCAGCATGGGCGGCGCAAAACTTAATCTTACCGCCAGCGAATTCAAGATTCTGCATTTCATGGCGCGCCGTCCCGGCTGGGTTTTTACGCGTGAGCAGATTATCAAAGCCCTGCACGGCGACGATTACCCGGTTACCGATCGTTCAATCGACGTTCAGATTGTGGGACTGCGGAAAAAACTGGGCGAAGCCGGGCAGAACATCGAAACAGTGCGCGGCATCGGCTATAAAATGAGAGAATAGTCACCAATCGTTCCGTCGCGCAGTTCAGACGGAAAAACATACGCGAAACAGTCCTGAAATGCTGAAAAAACGCCTGATCTGGCAGCTTTATCCATCATACATACTGCTTACTCTCGTTGCGGTGTTTGCAGTATCTTTTTATGCTCTCGACACCTTCAAGGGCTACTACCTCGATCTGTACAGACAGGACCTTGAAGCCAGATCGCTTCTGCTCGAAAAACAGTTTGCGGATTTCATCAGAAATGGTCAGATCGAAGAGCTTCAGGCCAGGTGCAGTGAAGCAGGCCGTACCGGATCGGCAAGATATACCGTCACCGACAACACCGGCAAAGTGCTGTGTGACTCGCACGAGAACCCGCAGCACATGGACAATCACAGAGAACGCCCGGAAATTGCAGAGGCATTGAAAGGGCGCAACGGTGACGCCATACGCTTCAGCCAGACACTGAAAGCTGACCTTATGTATGTTGCACTTCCAATCAGGAACGAAGGCAGAGTGGCAGCTGTAATCCGCGCTGCGATACCGCTTTCCGTAATCGACAAGGCCACGCGAACCATATATACGAACATCGCATTCAGTGCCTTTATTGTAATAATTCTGGCTTCGGCCATAAGTCTTTTCATCGCAAGAAGAATCAGCAGACCACTCTACGAAATGCGTCAGGGAGCGCAGCGCTTTGCGGAAGGGAACCTTAAGAAAGAGCTTCCGGTTTACGACTCACTTGAACTGGATGGTCTGGCTCAGGCCATGAACACCATGGCACATCAGCTGGACGAGCGCATCAAAACCATTGAAGAGCAGAAGAACGAACTGGATTCTGTTCTGTCCAGCATGTTCGAAGGCATAATCGCGATAGATTCTGGCGCCAACATAATCAGCATTAACCGGGCTGCTGCCAAAATGCTGGGAATAAGCATCGAAGAATCGGAAAAAAAACACATTGATTCGATCATCGGCAACAAGGATATCAGGGAAAGCATCAGACAATCTCTCGCTGAACACCGCAACATTGAAACGGAAGCGCACATCGGCGGCGGCAATGCGGCGACAATACTTCAGATCAACACCAGCATGCTGCGCGACCCTGAAGGGCGATATTTGGGCGTGCTGGCGGTGCTGAACAACGTTACGCGCCTGCGCAAACTCGAAAATATCCGGCGCGATTTTGTCTCCAACGTTTCGCACGAACTGCGCACTCCGACGACTTCCATAAAAGGATTCGTCGAAACTCTGCTGGATGGCGCATACACCGATCCCGAAAATTCAAGACGCTTCCTTAAGATAATTGCCAACCAGGCCGAACGCCTGAACGCCATTATTGAAGACCTTCTGACGCTTTCACGCATGGAAAACAGCGAGGAAAGCGGCGACATGAAACTGAGTTCGTGCCGGTTGGAAGACATGGTTTCATCGGCACTTCAGATTTGCAACATCAAAGCCGACGAGAAAAAAATCAACATACATCTCGAAATCGCTGAAGACTCAAAAGTCAATATCAACGCCAATTCGATACTGTTCGAGCAGGCCATAATCAATCTGGTGGACAACGCCATAAAATACAGCCCCGAAGGCAGCTCCGTAACCGTGAAAACCGAAAAACAAGACGGTAACATTCTGATAAAAGTCATCGACAACGGTTCAGGCATTCCGGCGGAGCACCTCGACCGCATATTCGAGCGTTTTTACCGCGTTGACAAAGCCCGCTCAAGGCGCATGGGCGGCACCGGCCTCGGACTGGCCATAGTCAAACACATCATCAATGCACATGGCGGGAAAATAAACGTTGAAAGTGAAGTCGAACGCGGCAGTACGTTTACAGTGACACTGCCGATTAACGGAGCCTGACTGAATATTTCACGATCCGCACGTAAATCGCAGGGAATAAAATCTTCACAAAAAAACACGTTGCATTTATTACTTGGAACAATATGCTTGCAATATAGTTCAGTTTGAAACATATTCTGCCCAAGATCATACTGCCCGTTGATGCGGCTGTTCGGCGCCAGGCGCAGCATTAAAGATATTATTCCAGAACGCAGCAGTCTCTACACTTCAAAGGAGGGATGAAATGACGGAAATCAGGTACATCTGCATGTCTGATCTGCATCTGGGCGACAAGT
This sequence comes from Deltaproteobacteria bacterium, assembly GCA_029570245.1. GTDB lineage: Bacteria > Myxococcota_A > SURF-8 > SURF-8 > SURF-8 > JAKQSH01. The sequence continues at coordinate 3,796 of JAKQSH010000386.1, forward strand.
ACAGTCTTCTCACTCGCATCAGCGAAGACGGCACGCAGGCGGACCTTTCAGCCGCCAGCAAAACGTTGAGAGCGCTTGCGGAATGCGTAAAGAAAATTTCGTTTTCTCAAGGCACAAAGCCTTCTCTGGTGTTGATAGGCGATGCGCTTGAACTGGCTCTGGCTCGCACACACGAAGCCTTGACAGCTTTTGAAATATTCATAAAAACGATGCTGAACGCCGACGGCACACTGCCTTTTTCGGAGATAATTTTTATTCCAGGAAACCACGATCATCACATGTGGGAGGCGACCAGAGAAACGCGTTATGTGGAAAATCTTTCAAAAGAAAAAGCCGACGTGCTCGTCCCGTTCAATCATACCAGTCCCATGTTCTGCACTGCGGGCTCGTCATGTACGGATTATTTTCTCGGCAGTCTGCTTAAGAGCGGACGGATCGGCGCTTTGAAACAGAATCTTCCTGTACTGACTTCCTATCCCAATTTTGCACTCAAAAACGACAGTCGTTGCGTCATCATGTCTCACGGACATTACATAGAACCTTTCTACCGTGTTATGAGCGAACTGGACAAAAGGCTCTTTCCACAGAAAGACAAGCCGACTGATATTGAGGACCTGGAACGCCAGAATTTCGCATGGCTGGACTTTTTCTGGTCAAGCATGGGCCGTCAGGGGGAAGCCGGGAAAAGCGTTGAGCATATTTATTACAGCCTCAACAACAGTAAGGAACTCCGCAAGCTTCTTGTCAACCTGCTGAAATCGTTTGTAAAGAGTGACGATAAAATAAGCGGGGATTTCCTTGATAGTCTTGTTTTCGAGAAGGCTCTGGAGTGGCTGATAAAGAAAATAAGCAAACGCGAACGCATTAACAATCAGGCGCAGCTTGGAAAAGACGCAGTTGAAGGGCTGTACGATTACCTCAATCAATATGTGGCGTCGCAGTACAATAAAGAAAACGGCCAGGAAAATAATGATATGGTAGAGCTGGAAACCAGCTTCATTTTCGGACATACTCACAGCCCGTTCTGCCTGCGCACCCCATCAAAAAGCGGAGCATTCAAGAAAAGCTTTGCCCGATTTTCAAAACCTCTTGACCTTTACAATACCGGCGGATGGGTAATTGAAGACACCGAACCGAATCTTACACATGGAGCGTTCTTGGTTGTAATAGACGAAAATCTTGAATGTGCAGCAATCGACATGTACATGGAAAAAGCCGACGGACACGAATCGCCCTTGCAGGTGTTGAGCGCCGCAGGTCAGGAAAACGATCTGGTGCTGTATTGCAGGAAACTGATAAACGAAGACTGTTTTGCGAAATTCTCGAAAGACGCGGCGTTCGCAGTTGCCGACAGAATCGACTTCCGCGAGAAATTTGCCGAAAAATTCAAATAAACATAAGCGGTGGGAAGAACGCCTATTCTTTATCCCAGGCTTTCTTGAGTATCGCAAGGGCGTCCTCGAAGGTGACTTCCTCCGGGTTGTATGTGATGGAGCCGTCGTCAAGCGAAGATTTCGCTATGTGTTCGAGTTTCGATTCATCGACGCCGGCGTCTTTGAGCGTCAACGGCAGTTTGCAGATTGCGTTCAGTTCACGACGCATGTCACGTACCGCGCGAATGACTCCAGACGCAGCCGCGCGCGGATCGCCGCCGGCTGCAACGCCGAAGTACGGTGCAAGTTCGGCGATTATTTCGTGACGCTTCTCAAGGTTGAATTCCATGCCCCAGGGAAGATAAATCGTATTGGCCACTCCATGCGGAACATGGCAGCATCCGCCGGTGGCGTGCGCCAGAGCATGCACTATTCCGACCATGCTGTTTGAAAAGGCTATTCCTGCGCATAAAGAGGCGTTGGCCATTGCCATTCTGGCCTGTTCGTCGGCGCCGTTTTTTACGGCAGTAATGAGATATCTGTTGATAAGTCTGATCGCCGTAAGAGAAAAAGAGTCGGAAACCGGGTTTTTCTGAATGCCGTAATAGGCTTCAAGTGCGTGAGTCAGTGCGTCCATGCCGGTTGCGGCAGTGATGCGCGGCGGCATCGTAAGCGTCATGCGCGGATCAAGCAGCGCCACGTGCGGATACAGTTTCTGAGAGATGAACGGCATTTTCACGCCGCGTTCAGTATCGGCGATTACAGCGGCGGCGGTGACTTCCGAACCGGTTCCGGCGGTTGTCGGAATGGCGATAAAAGGCTTCGGAGCAGCAGTAAGTCTGTCCATGCCCTGAAAAGCCATAAGATCGCCATTCCCTTCCGAAATGACTATGTTGACGCCTTTGGCCGTATCCAGACAGCTTCCGCCGCCGACGGCCACGACGCAATCGCATTTCTTCTCGCGATAAAGCGCCGCCAGTTCGTTTACGACCTTGACGCTGGAGTCGATCGGAGTCTGATCGAACACAACGCCGATTTTTTGCGTAGCGCCATCGAAGGCCGCTTTTACGTGTTCAAGCAGACCGGCGCCCACAACACCCTGGTCGGTTATTATCATGGCGTTTCCAGCACCCAGCAGACCCATTTCGTAAGGCAGATTGGACAACGCCTTTTTTCCGCTGATTATCTTCACTGAACAGAAAAACTCGTAATATTCAGGATTCATGTTTTTCTCCGTATAACTTAAAGGCATTGCCGGCGCATAACGCCGCTTATCATTCTGGGTGCGAGAGTCGCCATGACTCTGGCTTTCAACAATAAATCGTCGCTCGAAAAAACCGGTGGACGCTTGAATGTTCTGTTGAGCATGAATGAAGGCAGAATGAACTTCTGTACGATGTTAAGCGCCCGCGACAGCTGCATGCCTGCGCCCAGATTGCCGTAGACAACCGCCCGGCACTGCGCGAAGGCCGTGTGTGCGCCCATCTGACCGGTAAGCACCATCATGGCCGAGTCCAGGTTTTTGAACAGCACCTTCAGATCGGCGTCGCACATACCCATTCCAAGAAAGCGAATTCCGCCGTTTTCCTTTTTTACCGACATAGCCGGGCCGTCAGGAAAAACGCCCAGAAGCATGACTACACCATCCTGCCAGTCGGCTATTTCCTTCTTAAGTTCTGAACTGTGCTCGGACACCATCTCGAAAGTGCTGCCCAGCGCAAGCAGGGCGACACTGGCCACCGCTTTTTTGCCGCCTGAAGAACCCTGTCTTTTTATTAATGAAAGTAGTCCGTCCATGAATTCACTCACTGCCTGAAATGTTGTCCGACCGTTTGCGTGCTTCAATTTCCCTTATACAACATTCAGCCACTCAACACAAATCATCGTGACAAACGCTTGATTTAATGCGGATTCTTCGAGAAGCAACTCTCTGCATCTAAGGTTTCGGTCATTTGAATATTTTTTTCACTTTTTACTTTTCCTGACCGGAGTTTTATGCATAATGAAGCCTGTTTTTCTGCAATTGCTCAGTTTCGTTCCGATTTTTGCAAATTTCTTCCGGCAGTTCCCGACGGAAAAACTCAATAGAAGCGTTTTCAGGGGATTGCAGGCTGCTTGATTTGTTGTTTCTTTCGGCTGCTTTTCGTTTTATTATTCGCGACTTGATGCAAAAAAAGGCAGCGTCAGACGAACTTTGAAAGGAGATTGTCCAGATGATAATCGGTATTCCAAAGGAATCGGCGGCGGGAGAAACCCGCGTCGCTATGAGTCCCGACACTACAGGAAGGCTGAAAGGCAAGGGATTTTCGGTGCTTGTAGAAACAGGAGCGGGTGCAGCGGCGCATTTCAGCGATGAAGCCTTTATAAAAGCCGGGGCGGAAATAGCCGGAAGCGTTGACGAACTTCATAAAAAGGCAGATATAATCGCCAAAATTCAGCCGCCGACGTTGGAAGAACTGGACAGATATAAAGAAAATTCCATTCTCGTCTCAATGCTTAAACCATTCCAGAATCCTGAACTTCTGAAAAAATTGGCCGCCAGGAAGATTTCGGCCTTTTCGCTTGAAATGGTGCCGCGTATCACCCGCGCCCAGTCTATGGACATTCTCAGTTCGCAGGCCAACCTCGCAGGATACAAAGCCGTAATAATGGCAGCCGATCATTACAACGGCCTTTTCCCGATGTTTATGACCGCCGCCGGAACGGTGCGCGCCGCGCGCGTGATGGTAATAGGCGCAGGTGTGGCCGGATTGCAGGCCATCGCCACCGCAAAGCGTTTAGGCGCGGTGGTTTGTGCCTTCGACATCCGCGCCGCCGTAAAAGAAGAAATCCAGTCGCTGGGCGCAAAATTCGTCGAAATCGACCTCGGAATCGGAGATGCATCCGGATCAGGCGGCTATGCCCGTGAACTTACGCCGGAAGAGCGCCAGCGCCAGTCGGAGCTTTTGGGCAAGGAAATCGAAAAGCAGGATATCGTAATCACCACTGCGGCGGTTCCCGGCAAAGCCTCTCCGAAACTCATAATGGAAAACACCATCCGCAACATGAAGCACGGCTCGGTCATCGTCGATCTGGCCGCGGAAGGTGGCGGAAACACCACATTGACAAAACCGGGAGAAGTAGTAAACGTCAACGGCGTCACCATTATCGGAACGCTCAATCTGCCGGCTCTGCTTTCAACCGAAGCCTCGAATCTTTATGCCCGTAATGTTATGAATTTTCTGGTGAACATGCAGAACAAAGAAGGCGTTTTCGCCATCAACACCAAAGACGAAGTCGTTGCCGGTTCACTCATAACGCACGAAGGCGCAATCGTTCACCCGAAATTCGTATAACTTTATCGACGTTTGAAGGCGTCGGGAAAAGGAGAATAGCATATGTCGATTTTCATTTTCCTTTTAACTGTTTTCATCCTGGCGGTTTTCGTCGGGTACCATGTAGTGTGGAGCGTCACGCCGGCGCTGCACACTCCGCTTATGTCCGTCACCAACGCCATTTCGGGCGTGGTTATCGTCGGAGCCATCATTGCCGCCGGAGCAAAAGACATCAGCACTTCTTCGATTCTGGGAATTACGGCAGTTGCGCTGGCCTCGGTGAACGTCTTCGGTGGATTCATCGTTACGCACCGCATGCTTTCCAAATTCAAGAAAAAAGCGAAGTAAGGAGGACGAAACATGATTTACGCCAATATTGCAGGTCTCTCCTATCTCATCGCTTCGGTGCTTTTCATTCTGGCGCTCAAGGGCCTGAGCCACCCGGAAACCGCCCGGCGCGGCAATCTTTTCGGCATAATCGCAATGGTGCTGGCTGTGGTCGTAACACTGGCGAATACAGACCTTATCAGCAACTATCTGCTCATCATCATCGCAGTGGCAATAGGCGGAGCGGTGGGAGCCGCCATCGCCCTTAAAATCAAAATGACCGACCTTCCGCAGCTTGTCGCCATACTGCACAGTCTGGTGGGTCTTGCTGCGGTTCTGATCGCAAAGTCGGCGTTTTACGCTCCTGAACGCTATGGAATCGGCGCTGTCGGCTCCATTCACCTTAACAGCCTCATCGAAATGTCGCTAGGAGACGCAATCGGCGCCGTCACTTTCACCGGCTCAATCATCGCATTCGCCAAGCTTCAGGGCATAATGAGCGGTGCGCCGATCACCTTCAAGGGCCAGCACGCTCTGAACGCGCTTATCGGACTGGCTATTATTGGATTGACCATATTTTTCTGTATTTCGCAGGACCCCGTCGTTTTCTGGATCATCACGGCTCTGTCGCTGCTTATCGGCATCACGCTGATTATTCCCATCGGCGGCGCCGACATGCCGGTGATCGTTTCGATGCTGAACTCATACTCAGGTTGGGCTGCGGCAGGCATCGGTTTTACACTTCAGAACAACCTGCTCATTATCGCCGGTGCAACCATCGGTTCTTCGGGTGCGATTCTTTCTTACATCATGTGCAAGGCTATGAATCGCAGCTTCCTGAACGTGCTTTTCGGCGGCTTCGGCTCCGGCGATTCTTCCGGCGGAGCATCCAGCGCCCAGCAGGCGCATGAACGCGGTGCAAATGTCGGTTCGGTAGAAGATGCAGCTTTCCTTATGAGGCAGGCTTCCAGCGTCATTATCGTTCCGGGTTACGGCATGGCGGTTGCTCAGGCCCAGAACGCCGTAAAAGAAATGGGCGAGTTGCTGCAGGCCGAAGGCATCAGCGTAAAATACGCCATTCACCCGGTCGCGGGCCGCATGCCGGGACACATGAACGTTCTTCTGGCCGACGCTAATGTGCCTTATGACATGGTATTCGAAATGGACGACATAAACAGTGAGTTTTCGAGTTGTGACGTCGCTTTTGTAATGGGTGCGAACGACGTTACCAACCCGGCGGCCAAAGACCCCAAGAGCCCCATCGCAGGAATGCCGATTCTCGAAGTCGAACGCGCCGCGACGGTGCTGTTCTGCAAGCGTTCGCTGGGTATCGGCTATGCTGGCATCGACAACGAACTGTTCTATCGTCCCAACACCATGATGCTTCTGGGAGACGCCAAGGACACTGCCGACAAGCTGGTTCGCGCTCTCAAAGGTGTCTCTCACTGAGTTCTGTTCTTTTTCAGACTCAACGCCGGAGATCGGGAATTTCCGGCGTTTTTTTTGCGCGCCGCACAGAATGTAACACTGGTACGTGTTGTTCCGATAATACACAGTGTCACGAATTGCTGATTACTTAATAATACGTGCATAATCATCTGTCTGCATCGGAGGACGGAATTTCCTCATAAAACGCTGCCGGAAAACCTTTTGTCGCAGCACAGACGAAATTGTTGAATGCACAGGCGGAACTTGACTTTAACCGTGAGGCTGCTATACTTTATGTTCAGTGGAGCGAGCGGGCCGTGTACATCTTTGACCCCGCCTTGATGAGCAAAGAAAAATTATATGAACCTCTTTCGATTTTAAACAGTCAGTACCGGTATCTTTTTTCACCGTTTTAAGGAGGATTTTTATGACAAAGGAACACCATGTTGATGCGTTTGTCCAGGCAACGATAGAGTGCTTTGAATCGATGGTTGACCTGGTCCCCGAAAGAAAAGAAACAAGAACGCAGATTCCTCCAATTGAGAATTCTGATGTGTGCGCCATTATCGGACTTTCGGGCGATTCGGCAGGCATGGTGACGATTTCATTCAGTTCCGATGTTGCCAAAGTTGTTGTCGGAAATTTCCTCGGCGAAGACCCGGCAGACCTCGGCGATGAGGACCTTTACGATGCGGTCGGTGAGCTTATCAACATCATCGCCGGAAACGGCAAGGCTTACGTTAAAGACGCGGCGCTGTCCATTTCTCTGCCGTCAGTAATGCATGGAGACAAATATTACATGTCGCTTCCCAAAAGCGCTTCTGTTACCTCCGTCGATTTCGATCTGCCGGGCGTCGGTCTTATGACAATGATGCTCAGCCTGGTCGATTAATCAAAATCACGGTATTTTCAGGGAGGAAAAGAAATGATAAAAGTTCTGGTCGTTGACGATTCCAACACCATGAGAAGAATAATCAAGAAAACCCTAAATCAGGCCGGAATCGAAGAAATAGTAGAAGCCGAAGATGGTATCGACGCACTCAAGAAGCTGTCTGAAAACTCCGATATCGACCTTATCATGCTGGACGTGAACATGCCCAGGGCCGATGGTCTGACCACCTTGAAAGAACTCAAATCCATGCCTGAGACGGCTGTAATTCCGGTAATCATGTGTACTTCAGAATCTGATAAATCCGTGGTTATCGAATGCATACGTTCCGGCGCGAAGGATTACATCGTCAAGCCGTTCAACAAAGAAGTCATTGCGGAGAAAATCCAGAATCTGCTAAAGACCTGAGCAGCGGAGAGTATACAAAAATGAGAACCGTCCTGCAAACACTACTGGTGACGGTTCTGTTCTCTGGCTTGTTTTACATCAGCAGCTTTGCGGCTGAGGAAGGAAAAGTCACGGAAGAGAACCGCAACATCGTTTTTGCCCTGGACGACTCCGGCTCGATGCGGGTCACCGACAAAAGCGGTTTAAGCAAGCTGGCTGCTGAAATGTTCATCAAACTGATGGACGGCGGCGATAATCTGGCGGTAGTTGCATTTTCAAGTGACGCGTCCCTTATTCTGAAATCCACCAGGCTGGCCGATGATGACATAAGAAAATATGCCATCCAGAAAACGAATTCGTTGTCACGCTCCGGCAGGATTACCAATATCGAAAGCTCGTTGCGCAAATCTTTGCCGCTCTTTCCAGAAAAAGCCGGAGATTCTCAGGCGTTGCTTCTGCTTAGCGACGGCAAAATCGACCTGGACAACAACGGCAAACAGAATGAAGTCGAAGTCGAATCGCGCAAACGCATACTCGGAGAAATAATCAGCGAGTACAAGAGCCGCCACATCCCCATTTATTCAATCGCATTTGGAAACGACGCCGATGTTGAGCTTCTGCGGTCGATTTCGCTGGAAAGCGGCGGACTGTTTTTCAAGCTTGATTCGGCTGAGCAGATAACAAAAGTTTATTTCACCATATTCAACCAGTACAAAGCTCCGCAACTCGCCTTTGTGCAGGAAGGCGTCTTCACCATCGACAAGGCCGTCACCGAGGCGACACTGCTTGTGCAGGGCGACATGCGTGAGAAAGAGCTGGTTCTGCAAAGCCCGTCCGACCGCGAATACAGCAGCCTGGTGCCGACACCGGAAGCCAGGTGGGCAATAAACACCGGCTACACCATGATAACGCTTTCCAGGCCGGAAGTCGGTGAATGGTCGTTGCGCGGTGTACAGGACGATGAAGCCAAAATCATACTCATCACCAATATCAAACTGGATGCTCCGTTCCGGCGGGTGAACTACTATCAGGACGAACCGATATACGTTGTGGCCCAGATCGACGCAGCCGAACTGCCGCAGAGCGTGAAGATCGAAATGCGCATTTTTGCGGAGCTGATAAATTCCGAAGGCGCCGTGATGAAGTCGATAGAGCTTTTCAACAACGGAGCCAGCGACGGCATCTGTGTCGAAAACATGATTGATCGCTGGAACGGCGGATATTTCGCCGGAGTTTTCCTGCCGGACCCACCGCTTGAAGAAGGGCTTTATGTAATAAGGGTCAGAGCCACCACGCACACCTTCAACCGCGAGCGCCAGTATTCCATTCGCATACACAGCGGCAACTGGATTTCTCTGGCGTCAGGAGACATCAATGCGGAAGAGGGGCGGCAAATCGCAATGAATGCAACGTTCAACGCTGCGCCTTTCTGGTCCTGTCTGGCCGATCAGAAACAGGTTCCGCCCTGCGAAACCGTGCAGGCAACTCCCATTGCATTTACTCTGAAAACGCCATCCGGTGAAAGCATCGGACTGCAATACTCAAGGCAATCCGAAAAGGAATACGAAATCAAACTGCCGGAAATCAGCAATGAAGGCGAATATACCATTGCCGCCGACATGATTCAATCGGCGGAATCTCTGGTATGTCTCTCAATGCGACGCAATATGCCGTTTCATTTCAAGCTGACAAAACTTCAGGACATAAGCGGCGAAAGTGTACTGGGAACCACTGACAGTGAAAAAAATCAGGGGTTCGGCAGTCTGCGTGTCATCATAATTCTGGCCGTGGCCGTTCTGGTAGGTATTGCAGTTGCGGCAGTTCTTCTGTCCCGTGAAAGCAGAAGGCGCAAAGCCGGCCAGGCTTACGGTGAGAATGGCTCGGAAGAGGGAGAAAGCGTAGAAGAAGAGGGCAGCATTCTTGAGCGTCAGGCCCGCCGCAAGGGGGCGCGCAAAAAGCCCGATGATTCAGCCGCAGTCGCACGCAAAGTCGGCTCCTCGGCTATTATTGAAGCGCAGCCCGGTGAAGAACTGGAAAAACTGAGACTGCGCCGCGAAGGACAGAGCGCAATCGACGATCTGCTGGGAGAGTTGACCAGAACGGCCGGAGATATTGAATCTTCCACCAGTAAGCCGTCATCGAAACCTATAGAAGAGGACGATTCCGTTCTGTCTCCAAAAAGCAGTAAAAACAAAGAAGAAACAGAAGCAGAATCCGAAACCGGAAAAGACGGCAAGAAAAAGTACAAGACGGCCCGCGAAATGAGCAGTCTCGACAAAGCCATAAGCCGCCTTGAACGCAAGGCTAAGGTTTTGCAGCAGAAAGCGCCGGAAGAGGAAGAACCTAAAAAATAAAAACCGTTATTACTTGTTCCAGAAAAGGAAAACTCTCAGTCTGTGGCTGAGAGTTTTTTTGTTCTTCAATAATTCTCGCAGGTTTTACTTTGCTTGGCTTTCGTCTTTCATCTGCTTGAGCTTGCGAATCATTGTAGCCGACATGTTTTCGAGACTGGCGATGGTGTCAACGCCGCCCATGTCGATTGCTACTTTGGGCATTCCGAAAACCACGCAGCTGGCTTCATCCTGAGCGATTGTAAGCGCGCCGGCTTCTTTCATTTCAAGCATGCCGCGCGCGCCGTCGCCACCCATACCGGTAAGAATCACTCCCAGTGCATTCTTGCCCGCAGTCTGAGCCACGGACTTGAACATGACATCCACCGAAGGTTTATGCCGGTTGACCAGCGGGCCGTCTTTTACGTTCACGTAATAACGGGCGCCGGAACGTTTCAGCAGCATGTGGCGGTCGCCGGGGGCAATGAGTGCCACGCCGGATGTGACCGAATCTCCATCTTCTGCTTCTTTTATGCGCAGCTTCGACCTTGTATTCAAACGGTCTGCGAAGGATTTGGTGAAGTATTTCGGCATGTGTTGCGTAATGATTATGCCGGGCATGTTGTGCGGCAGTTCGGAAAGAATATATTCCAGCGCCACGGTTCCGCCGGTGGATGCGCCGATGGCGATGATTTGATTTGTAGTATGCGCAAGTTCGGTAAGTGCAACGTTCTTGCCCTTCCGGTTCAGATTGGGCGCGATGCGTTTTTTCACGTCGATGTTGGCGGCAGCCTTGACTTTGTTTATAAGCTCGTAAGCCATGTCGCCTACTGTGTAGGCGGAACCGGGTTTGCACATTACTTCGACTGCACCGGAATCCAGCGCTTCAAGCGCCAGATCGGAACCCTGCTGGGTAAGTGATGAAACGACGATGATCGGCAGCGGGAAGTAGTGCATCAGCTTGCGCAGAAACGTAATGCCGTCCATGCGCGGCATTTCCATGTCCAGCGTAATCACATCGGGTTTGAGGCGGACTATCATGTCGCGCGCCACGTATGGATCGGGGGCCGTTCCGACAACGTTTATTTCCGGGTCGGAGTTCAGCTCCTGCTGAAATATCTTTCGGACTATGGCCGAGTCGTCAACAATAAGAACTTTAATCATTGTTCAGCATCTCTTTCGGCAAAGAAGGGAACCAATCGGTCTGCCTTATCTGATCGGTTTTCACGACCACAACTTCATCGGTTCCGGTGATATAAACAATTTTTCTGCCGCGTTGGCCGCCTACATCTTCGTCCTGAATGACAATATTTTTCTTGCTTATGGCATCTCTGCAGACTTCAACGTTTCCACGAGCGATTTTGCGCTGTTCGGCATTGGCCCACTCCGGCCACGCTCCGCCGTATATTCCGGCGCGCAGATTTTTGACATCCGCGCCGAGATCGGTAAAACCGCGAATAAGAGCCGCTACAGCCGGCAGGCCGAATAACGGAGTTGATTTCTGCATTTTTTCAGGCAGCGGTCGGATGAAATGGCAAAGACCGCCGCGCTTCAATTCCGGGTCGAACAGGGTGACAACAACCGACGAGGCGATAACGGTCAGAACAGCCAGGCTGCCTTCGGGAATCAGTACGTTTCCCGGCTCAAGCAGAAAGGTTTCCGCCGGGCGGCCTTTGCCCTGCCTGAGATGCTCGAAGTTTTTATTGAGCGGGTCCTCACGCCTCATAATCTTACTGCTTATTCAACAAAAGCAGCCGCCTCTATCTTGCTCATGTCTTCCGTCAGCAGAGAAAACGCAACAGTCGCAGACTCGCGAATTTTTTCATAATCCGGTCCGTCAATGGTTTTGACGCTGGGCACGGTGAAATTCACTACCGCCTCAGGGCCGAAGACTCTGGCCATGAGCACCCCGATTATCATGTTGAGCATTTCGGCCACGGCGCCGGTGGCTTTTTTCTCCAGCTCCGGGTCGTCGGGTTCAACACCAAGCAGATTGGCCGCCATTTCGACGGCATAATCGTAACCCATTGCCAGGACCAGCTTGCCTTTTTCGGGACCGTCAAATCCCATCAGAGCGACAATCACTCCTCCGTCAAACGGCTCTATCTCCTCTGCCGGTTCGGTAAAAATGAATGAAGCCTCTTCCAG
>JAKQSH010000499.1 GCA_029570245.1 Deltaproteobacteria bacterium
TCAACCGCGCCGTGCAGGCCTGCCGTCAGCCCGGCTCGGCTTTCAAACCCATTGTATACACAGCCGCGCTCGAAAAAGGCTGGACGGTTTCGACGCCCATCATAGACGCTCCTATAGTCACCGGCCAGAACAAATTCCGATGGAAGCCCGACAATTACGGCGAGGATTTCAAGGGTGAAGTCTCGGTGCGTTACGCCATGGCGCATTCCATAAACATTCCGGCCATAAAGGCGCTCGATTACGCCGGAATAGATGCTGTACACAACATGGCGACACGTCTTGGCATAAGTTCACCCGTGGCCGAAGACCGCTCGGCGGCGCTGGGTTCCACCTGTATGACGGTCGAAGACCTGGTCAACGCCTATTCTCATTTCCCGCAGGGCGGACTGAAGCCGCGCACAGTGTATATCAAGATGATTCTGGACCGCGACGGCAACGTGCTTGAAGATAACCGCGTATACTACGATCTTTCGCTTTTCGTATCCGAACAGCTGGAAAAGCTGGAAGAAGAAGTTCTGACCGAACGAGAGCGCGTGCTGGATGAGAAAGTCGCCTACCTTACAACTTGGCTGATGCAGGAAGTCGTTCGTTCCGGCACCGGCACTCCGGCCATGGTTCTGAACCGTCCCATCGGTGGCAAGACCGGAACCACCAACAATTATTTCGACGCTTGGTTCTGCGGCTTTACGCCTAATCTGGTGGCCGGAGTCTGGATCGGTCACGACGACAACTCGCGTCCGCTTGGTCGTCAGGAAACCGGCGGACACGCCGCGCTGCCCATCTGGGTCAACTTCATGCAGCCTTACCACGAAGGTCTGCCTGTAATGAATTTCACCGTGCCGGAAGGCATCGTCTGGAAAACGGTGGATATGAAAACCGGGCGTGAAGCAATAGCAGGGCAGACTCAGCTTGTGCGCGCTCCGTTCATAAAGGGTACCGGTCCTGAAGAAAAAATGCATATCGACGGCGAGGCCGAAGAGGACGAATTCTTCAAGGGCGACGACATCTTCTGATCGGGCCGCAACAAAAGGAGGCTCCCGTGTTCGGGCTTGGAATGTGGGAAATTCTGATTATTCTGGCGCTGGCGCTGATTTTCATCGGGCCGAAAAAGCTGCCCGATCTGGCGCGCAACCTGGGGCGCGGTCTGCGCGAGTTCAGAAACGCCGCAAACGAAATCCGCGTGGATTTTCAGCGGGTTGACGAAAGCGGTGAAAAGGCGGAGAAGACGGAGAATACTGCTGGAGCTCTGCCGCCCGCAACGACTGAGACGCAGGAATCTTCGATTGAGCCGGAAGACAGTAAAGACTCCGATGATTCCGAAGGAGGGCGCGCTTGAGCGAAGAGAAGGGAACCGATCTTGTTTCTCATCTCGAAGAGCTGCGTTCGCGCCTGCTCAAGTGCCTGCTGGTGGTCGGCATAATGTTCGTCGTCGCCTGGGTTTTCAGAGGCGATATTCTCTATATTCTAAAGAAGCCGCTGGTTGACGCTCTGCCGCCTGAAATGCGCAACGTGATTCTGTTGCGCATTATGGACAAATTTTTCGTTCACCTCAAAACCAGTCTGATCGCGGCTCTGGCGCTGTCGGCTCCATATGTTTTTTACCAGCTCTGGCGCTTTGTAGCTCCGGGGCTTTATAAAAACGAGAAACGCGTCGCTTTTCCGTTTCTGTTCTTCTCCATCTTTTTCTTTTTCGGCGGAATGGTCTTTTGTTATTTCTTGCTCATGCCCTTCGGTTTTCAGTTTCTGGTGAATTACTCCATCGACTCCGGCACGCTGCTTTTCGATTCCGGCGATACTGCCGCTGCCGTACCCGCCGGGGCCGATCTGCTGCAGATTTCCCTGAGCGAGCACATTTCATTCACCGGAACAATGCTGATGGTTTTCGGCGTGGCTTTCGAGACGCCGCTGTTCATTTTTGTGGTCTGCGCCACCGGGCTGGTTTCGCCGGACTGGTTTGCGCGCATGCGCCGTTACGCCATTGTGGGCGCCTTTATCGTCGGCGCAATTCTCACTCCCCCCGATCCGTGGAGCCAGATATCGCTGGCGCTGCCGATGGTGCTGCTCTACGAAGTCGGCATCTGGGCCTCACGCCTGCTTCTGTGGAAGCGCAGAAAGGCTGCGGAATCAGGCGGCGACCATTCCTCCGACCGCGATACATCCTCCGGCAGTTCCTCCGGCGGACTGGCCGGGTGAAAGGATTAATTCCCGACAGCTCATACAGGAAGATGTCGGCAGATTGCAGGCAATTTCAGGCAATTATGTTGCCGTCGTGTTCGTTGTGTTTAACTTGTCAGCAGAAATAATTGTTCTTGTTCTGCTGAAAGCGGGGAAAACATGGCGACGGAAAAATATGAAGAAATGCTCAGTCATTATTACAGTCTTGCATCTCTCGGCAAGGCGGATGAGATTGCTCTGTATTCTCAATATGAGGGAGTGAAAGTTTTCCTGATGTGGGAGGCTGACGCTGATGCATGCGAGCGTTGTCAAGCTCATCAGGGAGAAGTCAGTCAGGCTGCCGATTGGGATATTACACCGCCGCTACACCCGCATTGCGACTGTGAATTTTCCATCGACCATCTGGAATTCGACAAGCCATTCGCCAGCAGAATTGCGTTTGATAATGGTAATCTCGTGGTATATGATCAGAACGGTTACGAAATGTACCGGACAATTGCTGAATCCGGTATGGTCGGCAAGCAGGAATCGAAATTTCAGGTTATAAAAGATGTCGGCCCCTTGCCGGAGGGAAAATACAGGCTGACCCCCGATGAATTGGATAATCCAGGTGAAATGTGGGATAAAATCAGAAATATTGGACGAGATTGGGGGTCATGGCGTGTTCGTCTGTACGAAGAGGATGATACTCTTGGAAGAAGCGGTTTCTTTTTACATGGGGGAAGAAAGTCTGGCTCTAAGGGTTGCATCGAATTCGGTGGCTGGGATGACGCCAAACTTCGTCGCCTGATAGAGGATTCGCCGTATGAAATCACTGTCGAAGTTGATTACGGAAATGATCTGGCGTGTACGCCTTAAAATCGCTTCCGAGCGCGAGGTGTTGATTACATCGCTATTGGGTATCGGGGCGTGGGGCGTTACGATTTACCTTGCACGGTTCTTCCTGCCTATGGCTGACGGCGTCACGCCGACGCGTTTTGTTCTGGCGACATTGCTGATTGTTGCGTTTCTGGCGCTGGCTATCTGGCGGAGACATTCTTTTTACGAATGGCTTGGGGTATCTTTTTTCGTAACCGTAATGTGGCTTTTCTTTTATGCAATAATTGGAGTGTTTTTTCCTGAATGGTTGCATAAAAAGAACTGGTGGTTTGAAGCTGGGCCAATGTACGCTGTTTTTGAATATACTGAAGCGATATATATGGTTACTTTGTATGCGATATTCACCTTTAAGACACTATCGACTGTTTTGCTTGTGCTTTGCAGATTATTTCTTAAAATTCACAGAAAACATTCGCGGCGAGGAATCGCCGTATGAAATCACTGTCGAAGTTGATTACGGAAACGATCTGGCGTGTACGCCGTAAAATCGCTTCCGAGCGTGAGGAGTTTTTTATTCTGAAGCGCCGGTCGGATAAAGTTTTTCAGGCGCTTTCTTTTTTTTGCGGTGCCGGGTCTTTCCTGCTATCATACCGACTCAAATATACTTTTTCGCGTTGGGAAACCGCTTTGAGCATTTCATAACAAGGGGAGTTATTTATGGGTAATCGACTGGGGCAGCTGCTTGTCCGCGAAAACATGATAACACTGGCCGAGCTGAAGAAAGCTCAGGACCTTCAGAGCAAAGAAGGCGGGCGGCTGGCATACAACCTGACCAAGCTGGGTTATCTAGCGGAAAGCGAGCTCACCGACTTTCTTTCCCGGCAGTACGGCATTCCCAACATCAATCTGGCCGATTTCGACCTCGACCCCGCCGTCGTGCGCCTTATTCCGAAAGAGGTTGCCGAAAAACACTCGCTGGTGGCGGTCAATCGCGCCGGGAACTCGATCATCGTCGCCATGGCGGACCCTTCGAACATTTTCGCCGTTGACGACATCAAGTTCCTCACCGGCTACAACGTCGAAGTCGTGGTCGCCTCCGAAACCGCCATCCGTGAAGCCATCGCTGCGCATTACGGCGAGGAGATGCACGACTACGAAGAAATCATGGACGGCCTCGATGAGCAGCAAATCGAATTCGGCGAAGGCGGCGAGGGCGAAGAAGTTAGCGAAGGCACCATTGTTGACATCGAAAATCAGGCCGAAGAAGCCCCGGTCGTCAAGCTGGTCAACCTGATGCTGATCGACGCCATCAAGAAGCACGCTTCGGATATTCACGTCGAAGTCTACGAAAAACTCTTCCGCGTGCGCTACCGCATCGACGGCGTTCTGTACGAAGTAATGAAGCCGCCCATGAGGCTGAAAAACGCCATTGTCTCGCGCCTTAAAATTATGAGCAACCTCGACATTGCCGAACGCCGCCTGCCGCAGGACGGCCGTATGAAGCTGAAGCTCGGCAAAGGCCGCGAAATGGACTTCCGCGTCTCGGTTCTGCCGACGCTCTTCGGAGAAAAAGTCGTCATGCGACTGCTGGACAAAGAAAACCTCCAGCTCGACATGACCAAACTCGGCTTCGACCCGACGCCTCTCAAGGATTTCACCGACGCCATTCACCGCCCGTGGGGAATGGTGCTGGTCACCGGCCCGACCGGATCGGGAAAAACCACCACGCTGTATTCGGCCTTGACTGATCTGAACCAGCCGGACGTGAACATTTCCACTGCCGAAGACCCGGTTGAATTCCAGCTGATGGGCATCAACCAGGTGCACATGCACGAAGATATCGGTCTTAACTTCGCATCCTCGCTGCGCGCCTTCCTGCGCCAGGACCCTGACATCATCATGGTCGGCGAAATCCGCGACTTCGAAACGGCGGAAATCGCCATCAAGGCGGCGCTCACCGGCCACGTCGTTCTTTCGACTCTGCACACCAACGACGCGCCTTCTTCCATTTCGCGTCTGCTCAACATGGGTGTCGAACCATTCCTGGTCGTCGCTTCTGTTGTGTGCGTTATCGCCCAGCGTCTGGCGCGCCGCGTCTGCAAAGAATGCAAAGAGCCGGAAGAAGTCCAGATCAAAGCGTTGATTGACGCCGGCCTTGACCCGGAGCGGGCCGAAAAGGCCGAACCGGTAAAGGGCAAAGGTTGCAAGGTTTGCAACAACACGGGTTACAAAGGCCGTGTTGCGTTATACGAAGTAATGCCGTTCCACGACGAGCTGAAGGACTTCGTTCTCAACGGCGCATCCGCTGTCGAACTCAAGCGCGAAGCCATCCGTCTTGGCATGCAGACCCTCAGAGCATCAGGGCTCAATAAGCTTTTGGAGCAGGTGACTTCACTTTCCGAAGTTTTGCGCAACACCGCTCCCGACTGATTCCGGCTGAAGCGTTGCGGGTCTGTGTCATATTGCAGGTTGTTTAGAATAACACAGAGGAAACGCCATGACGACCACACAGGTGAATCTGCATCAGCTTTTGAGAATGATGGTAGAGCGCGGCGCAAGCGACCTTCACATTACCACCGGAGCGCCTCCGCAGCTGCGCATAGACGGGCGGCTGGTTTCGGTAAAAATGCCGCCGCTTACTCCGGTTGACACCAAACGCTTGTGTTACTCGATCCTTACCGAAGCCCAGAAAGGGCGTTTCGAAACCGAGAATGAGCTTGATCTTTCCTTCGGCATCAAAGGGCTGGCGCGCTTCCGTTCGAACATTTTCGTTCAGCGCGGTGCCGTGGCCGGGGCATTCCGCGCCATTCCGTTCCGTATCATGTCGTTTGCCGAACTAGGTCTGCCTCCGATGCTTTCCGATCTGACCGCCCGTACCGATGGACTGGTGCTTGTCACCGGCCCCACCGGGTCGGGCAAAAGCACAACCCTGGCGGCCATGGTCGATAAGATAAGCAGCGAACGCAGCTGCCATATCATAACCATCGAAGACCCCATCGAATACGTTTATTCGCACAAGAATTCCATCGTCAATCAGCGTGAAGTCGGCGGCGATACCGAGTCATTCGGCGGAGCGTTGCGTTACGTGCTGCGCCAGGACCCTGATGTGGTTATGATCGGCGAGATCCGCGACCTTGAGTCGCTGGAAGCCACAATGCGCATAGCCGAAACCGGACATCTGGTTCTGACGACCATGCACACCAACTCGGCCATTCAATCCATAAACCGCATAATCGACATGTTTCCGCCTCATCAGCAGATGCAGGCGCGGGTGCAGCTCAGTTTTATTCTGGTGGCGGTTCTCAGTCAGCGTCTGTTGCCTCGCGCTTCCGGTGTGGGGCGCATTCTTGCCACCGAAATCCTGCTGCCCAACGCCGCAATCCGGAGTCTTATCCGAGAAGACAAGGCCCATCAGATTTACGGTCAGATGCAGATGGGCCAGGGCAAACATGGCATGCAGACCATGAATCAGGCGCTGGCGGTGCTGTTGCAGCAGAACATTGTCAGCGAACACGATGCCTACGTGAATTCGCCTGACCCGGAAGAGCTTAGTAAAATGGTCAAATCTTCGCGTTGAGCTTTCAGGAAAAAAATACATTTTCAATTCCTACCTAACCTAAAGCTTGGCTTTTTCTGTTTTTTAATGTAAAATATCGAAATCAGAGCTGATAAGTGTGTTTTACAATTGCACAGCCTCTTGGGGAGGAGTTTTTTATGCCGGCTTTCAAATGGGAAGGAAAAGACAGAAACGGTCAGGTGAAAAAGGGCACCATCACCGCCACCGACGAAGCTGCCGCGACTTTACGACTGAAGCAGCAGCAGATTACTCCCACCCTGGTCAAGAAATCTGCGGGAGCCATCGAAATCAGAATTCCCGGCACTCAGCCCAAGCTCAAGCCCAAAACGCTGATCGTTTTCACCCGTCAGTTCGCCACCATGATCGACGCCGGTCTGCCTTTGGTTCAGGGCCTCGACATTCTGGCTTCGCAGAGCGACGACAAGGTTATGCAGGAAGTTCTTTACGAGGTAAAAAGCGATGTCGAATCCGGCTCGACTTTTGCTTCGGCTCTTGAAAAACATCCTCACATTTTTGACGAGCTGTATATTTCTCTGGTCTCCGCCGGGGAACTCGGCGGTATTCTCGACACTATTCTGGAACGACTCTGTTCATACATCGAAAAGGCCGACGCCCTGAAAAAAAGAATCAAAGGCGCCATGACCTACCCGATAGTCATTCTGGTCGTTTCGGTCGGCGTCGTTTCGGGCCTGATGATTTTCGTCGTACCTACGTTTGCTAAAATTTTCAAAGACATCGGTTCAAATCTGCCCGCTGCGACGCAGGTCGCAATGGACATGTCGGATTTCTTCGTCAATTACTGGCCGGTGATTTTCGGCGTAATGGGCGGAATCTGGTTCGGCACGAAAGTTGCGCTTAAAGTGCCCAAAATCCGTTACGGATTCGATTTTGTTGTTCTGAGGCTTCCCGGTGTGGGGCCGTTGATCCAGAAAAGCGCCGTGGCCAAGTTTACTCGCACGCTCGGAACCATGATTTCTTCGGGAATTCCGATACTTCAGGCTCTCGACACCGTACAGAAGACCGCCGGAAACGTGGTTATCGAACAGGCAATTGTGAACGTCAAGCAGAAAATCACCGAAGGAAAATCCATGGCCGAGCCGCTTCTGGCCTCTAAAGTTTTTCCTTCGATGGTCGTACAGATGATTGCAGTCGGTGAAAACACCGACGCTTTGGACTCGATGCTTTCTAAAATCGCAGATTTTTACGACGAAGAGGTTGACGCAGCGGTTGACGGCGTGACGGCGGTTATCGAACCTGTCGTCATTGTTGTACTCGGTGGCTTGGTTGCGTTTACTCTGCTTTCGATGTACATGCCGGTATTCTCTCTTGGCGGATCAATGGGTTAAACGTCGGCGGCGCTGCCGCCGGGGAGGCGGAAATGCTTGAAAAGACAAAAGGATTCACTCTCATCGAAGTGATGATCGTTGTTGTCATTATCGCGGTTCTGGCCAGTGTCGGTTATCCTGCCTATCAGCGGCATATCTACAAAGGCCGACAGGCGGTAGCAAAATCGGCGCTTGAATCAACCCGCCTTGCGATGGAAAATTACAAGGCCAGGAACGGAGCGTATCCGGGTTCAGGCGAGAGCGTCACTCTGCTTGGTGTCGCCGAAGAAGCCGATACAACCGACGTGAAAGCCAAGTACAAGCTTACAATTAACAGTTCCAGCGCCGAAGGATTCATACTCAAGGCCGAATGCAATATCGACTCTGACGGAACGCTCGATATCTGGACGATCAATCAGCTTGGAACCTTGACCAACACTAAGAACGACATCGAAGAATGACACCTTCTCTCGTCGGTGAAGGTGTTTGGTTTTTTAGTGTTTTCCAAAAAATTGCGCAGCTTGTGCAAACAATTCATAGTTACCCTCCGGTAATAATAACAGCTTAATTGCCGCTTCCTCCTTATGGTGCGTCCGCAATATTAAATTTCGACAAAAATGTTTGAAATTACTGGAAATATTTCCGGTGCTGATTTAAAATAAAAGCACTGTTAGTGCGTCCTGGGGAGGGGTGTTGTTGCAATGCCGTGGCATGAAATTTGCAATATATATTAGGTGGAAGGGAAGGTATCTTCGGCATGAGAGCTTTATCGGATAAAACAGGATTCACGTTGATTGAGCTGCTGGTTACGGTGCTTATCATTGCCGTACTGGCTGGCGCCGCCATGTCGGTCTGGGGTGCGAAACCGAAAAGGCAGGGTGTGCAGGCTGCCGCCCGCGAGGTTTACGCGCTTCTGCAGGATGCCCGTTTCGAGGCTATCCGAACAAAACAGAGCGTCACCATCCGGGCGGACGGCAACAATGTCGTCAGTTCAAGCGACACCAACAACGACGGTTCTTTTGAGGATCGTTCTCTGGTTGAGCCGCCCATGGACGTGATTCTGTGCAGTGCGATTGAAGACGTGCATTTTACTCCGAAAGGCGCTCTGCAGGATGCTGCCGGCCAGCCGACTTCTCTGACGATCACTTTCGGCTACAAAACCTGCGACGGCACGAATTTCAGAGCTTCCGTTATAACCAATCCGATTGGTTTTTCGGAACTGAAATATCTGCCGCTCAATTAGGGGAGGGTTGCATGCGTCCCGATTTCAGAAATGAAGGCGGCTTTACCATTGTGGAAATACTGATGAGCGTGGTTATTCTGACCATCGGCCTTCTGGCTCTTACGGCGCTGCAGGTCAGCTCAATTCGCGGTAACTCTTCAGGTGGAGATCGCAGTATAGCCAACTCGATAATGATGGCCAAACTCAATGATCTGCGTTCGCGTTTGTATTATCAGCAGGGTGGAACCGGTATTTATCACGAAGATGCAGCCATAAAACCCATGGCGCAGTTCGCCACCGCAAACGTAAATGCACTGGGTCTTACGAAGGAAGAATTCGAAGCGGCGTGCGGATGCGACGCCGACAGCCCGTTGGTAAAAGAAACTTTTCCTTTCACTCTCAAGTGGCAGGTCAGAAACGGTACGATTCCACAGTCTTCGGCAGGCGCCGCCAAGGTCATAAACATCAGTGTGGAATGGCAGTCAAGCCAACTGGTAAATACCAGCACCAACAGCGTGCCGACGGTCGAAAAGGTCGAATTGACGGATTTCCCGCTGTCCATACAGTATAGGAACTGAGAGAGAGCCATAGAAATGGGAAACGTAAAAAGAACAATCGAATGGGTCAAGGGTTTCACGCTGGTGGAACTGATTGTCGCTGTGGGCCTCTCCAGCATCGTTGTCGGCGCCGGCTTCGCCATGTTTGTCAATTCGAACCGCGTATATCAGTCTTCCGGCTATTCCAGCATGTTGCAGCAGACTTCCCGTGCGGCGCTGGATATCATGTCCAGCGAGATGGTGATGGCCGGTTTCGGTCAGCGTGCGCCAGGTACCGCCGAGGACGAATCTCAGGTCGTATTTTCCGCTGCCTCCACTCTTGGAGGAGCTTCTGCGTCCGATTCCGTTCGCTTCATCGCCAATCTGGGGCCTTCGGTAATGGTTATGGTCGACACCCCTCTTGACTCGTTCACGCGTCAGGACGCTGGTGCGCAACTCTGGGACGACGATATAAACCTTAACAACGTCGATGCTACGGACGACGGCTACGAGTTTGCGACCAGCTTTACCGAAAATATGGAAGTTGCAATTATGACACTGTCCCGTGAACTTATGGGATACGGATTCGTATACAGCCCGGGTTCGGTTCCGGCCGGGAAAATTGCCGTCCACGACATTACCTGGCAGGGCGAATGGGCCGTGACCAACCCTACCCAGATTGACGGCGGTACCATTGTAATGCAGAGACCGCTGTGGATTACATATCGCATCATGGATGTTGACGGAGTTCCTTCGCTGGTAAGATGTGCTTATAAGACCCAGGAGGCGGAATGCGATCTGGACGATCTCAACAGTGCAAACCCGAATGAATCCGTATATGTGCTTGCTCCTTACGCCGAAGACCTGCAGTTTTCTTACATGCTCGAAGAAGAACCGTCTGCCGTTTCCAGTTCTCCTGCGGTTTTCCACCCCCTGCCGGGTGAAGGTGATTTTCAGCTCGATATGACCACCCGTAATGCGATTCGCGGAGTGAAAATCGAGCTGCTCATAAGATCGTCGGATTTCGACCCAAGCATCGATCCCGAAAATTGCAAGGCTGGCGTCGAAAGAAGGAACTTCTATCTGGGAGACAGAGGTCTTGCGGCA
>JAKQSH010000397.1 GCA_029570245.1 Deltaproteobacteria bacterium
TGCGCCGCGACATTCTGAAAAGAAGTTCCTGATCTGTAAGACGCAGCATGTCGATTATGCGCCGCCAGTCCTTGCCGTTCTGTCCGCTTTCATTCTGTCGGGCCAGCAGCTGGTTGAAAACCGGGCCAAGCTGACGGTGCAGTATTGTCTGGCTCAGACGCTCACAGACGGTGCCGACCAGACGTTTTTCTTCTTTGAGGAAAGGTCCTTCGTCTTTCTCCGGCATGTGTTTGCGGTACGATACCGACAAACTGCCCAGCTTGAGGTTCTGCACGATGATGTCTGCGGAAATCTGCGGCATTCCTGGCTTGAAGGCTTCGCTTTCGAATGTGTTTCCGTTATAGGTGATCTGCACCTGTACGTCTTCCGGAAAACACAATCCGTGCGGCAGAATTTCAAGAAGTTTCTGCAGCAGCTCTTCTATTTCCATCTCCTGATTGTGCAGAAGCTCCTCGACTTCGTATATGCAGCTCAGCTCTTTGGCTCGTTCTTTCAGAGAACCAAGCAGTTCCTCGATGGTGCTTTCTTTTCTGTCGCTCATGCAAACGTCTCCCCGCAATGCTTCATAGAAAAATCATCTGACATACACTATTCAAAATTAACCGAAAACCACCTGCAATGTGAAATAAATCCGCAGCGGAGAGTTTTTGAAGTCGCTTTTTTCCAGCATTCTGCGGCTTGTCTGCATGTGAATTTGATTTCAGGCACTGAATATTCTAAACTTTAAACAAGGTAATGTTCATGCATAAATCAAACAGGGGCATAAAAGATGGCTACCATAACGGTGACATTCGGTGCGGACGTACTCAATAACATCAAACTTGAAAAAGACTGCCTTATTGTAGGGCGCGACCCTGAAGCCGACATCCATCTCGACAATCTTATGATAAGCCGCAGGCATGCGGTCATCTACCAGGAAAACGGCGTCTGGTTCATAAAAGACCTTTCCGGCAAAAACGGCGTTTTCGTGAACGGTCGCCAGGTAAATGTCTGTCCGCTGCACGATAAAGACACGGCCGAACTCGGAAAATACATGCTGGTTTTCCGCCAGAGCATGCAGGAACTCGACCGGGATCGCGAACTGGCGCGCAAGAACGACCCGCATAAGCACCGTCTGGCCGAAATGGTTAATGCCGCCCTGAGCGAAAATTTTTCCGGCAGACCGAAAAGTGAAACGCAGATGCAGGAAACTACGGCTCTGTCCACCGGCCAGATAAATTCTATTCGCCAGGAAATGAACAAGCGCCGCAGGCCGCATCTGGTGTCTACGGGCAAAAACCCCGGAAGAATATATCCGCTCGATAAACGAAAAACGCTTATTGGTTGTGCCCCGGAATGCGATATCGTGATTGAGCGCGGCCTTACCATCGGAAAAGAGCATGCCGTGATAAACGAAACCGGCGAGTCTTTTGTGCTTACGCACGTTTCCGGCCTGGCAGGCGTGAAAGTGAACGGGAAAAAAATCGGAAAAGACAAGCATTTTCTCAATGACGGCGATCGCGTTGAAATCGGGGAAAATCAGTTCCAGTTTGTATCCGGGCTTGATCCGGTCGATGCGACACGGAGACGTATTACATGATTGAACGCATTGCGCATTACAAAGTGCTCAAGGAACTCGGCTCCGGGGCCATGGGCAGAGTATATAAGGCTGTAGACGAAAATCTTAATATGCTCGTGGCAATAAAGGTGCTTGAGCCCGCAATAGCTCTGGACGAAAGCAATCTGGTGCGTTTCGAGCGCGAGGCGCGCGCCGCCGCGAACCTCAAACATCAGCACATCGCCCACGTATTCTTTGTCGGGCGCACTTCAGAAAACCTGCCATTTTACGCAATGGAGTATGTTGACGGTTCGCCTTTGCAGGACATCATTGATAAGCGCTCCATAATGACTGGCCGTCAGATGCTTACCATAATGAAGCAATGTTGCCAGGCTCTGCAGTTTTCGTCCGACAAGGGAGTA
>JAKQSH010000414.1 GCA_029570245.1 Deltaproteobacteria bacterium
TCATTCGATTCCTGCGCCGCAGAAACCGGCACCTGCACCGACAGACCAGCCACCTGTCCCGACGTTTACGATCCGGTCTGCGGCTGCGACGGCAATACTTACGAAAATCCCTGCTACGCCGAAATGGCCGGCGTTTCTTCCGACTACACCGGTGTCTGCATAGTCAGCTGTCACGGAAACTCCGACTGCGACGAAACGGAATTCTGCTCATTCGATTCCTGCGCCGCAGAAACCGGCACCTGCACCGACAGACCAGCCACCTGCCCCGACGTTTACGATCCGGTCTGCGGCTGCGACGGCAATACTTACGACAACGAATGCCTGGCTTTTCAGGCTGGAACCGACGCCGATTATGATGGCGTCTGCCTGCCGATATGCAACACCAACAGCGACTGCGATGTAAGCGAGTTCTGCCGTTTCGACACCTGCGAGGCCGGCAGCGGTTTGTGCCATACTCGTCCTCTGGTCTGCTCCGACGATTATTCTCCGGTATGCACCTGTAGTGGACAGACTTATCCCAACCGCTGCAAAGCAGAACGCGATGCTCAAAACATAATTTTCGAAGGCACCTGCACCGCCACTTGTCGTGGCAATAGCGATTGCGAAAGCGGTGAATATTGTTTCTTCGACTCCTGTGCTGCGGAAACCGGTCGTTGCGAGCCCAAGCCGGAAAATTGTCTTAATGTATACAATTTTGTCTGTGGTTGCGACGGCAACACCTATCAGAATCGCTGCAAGGCGGCACAGGCCGGACAGTCTTTCGATAATTACGGCGAGTGCGGTTATACGACCTGCACCGAAACATCGCAATGCCCGGACGGCGAATATTGCTATTACAAATATTGCCAAAACGACAACGGCATCTGTATAGCCAAGCCTCTAAGTTGCGCCGGCTACACTGATTATGCCTGCGGCTGCGACGGCAATACCTATCAGAACGGATGTTATGCCCAGGCCGCCGGAGTCTCGGTTGACCATAAAGGTGAATGTTCAGAAACCTGCACCACTCATTCGGGCTGCTCCGAAATTCAATACTGCCATTTCGAAACGTGCGGCGGCGAAAGCGGAAGATGCGTGGACAGACCTCAGGAATGTCCGACAAACTTAGACCCGGTCTGTGGTTGCGACTACAGCGGAGCCGAGTACATTTACATCAATTTCTGCACAGCCGAAATGATGGGCGGCAACGTGTCGTATTTCGGAGAATGCCAATAAAATAATCATTAATTCCCATACAAAGAGCAATGCAGTATGCGAATAATTATCTGTCTGTTTTTGGCAATAGTGATTTTTCCAACGATGCTTTCTGCGGAAGAAACAGACGGAAAAACCGTACCGGCCTGTCCGGCCTGTCCGGCAGGCTGCGTACCGGAAGATATCGTGCAGGTTTACGCCTTCGACCCTGAGAAATATGAAGACAGCTGTCCGGCTGGCTGCGCCGACATCCGTCTGGTGCGTTCATTCAGCGTCGAACCCCTCTGTTACATGGCTCCTCTCAAGCTGAAACCGGGTTTTGCCGAAGAAACTGAAGGTGATGTGATCCCGGCGTCCCGGCGTTACAATCACACGCTCAACCGCATTGTAATTTCGCGCACGGCCATTCCGCTTGAGGATCACAAGTTCTCCGCCGCCGGATACATGATCGGCCTCTGGGAGCTTAACGGTTCACCATACAAAAATCTTCAGATCGGTCTGCTCTCCGTAATTCCTGCCGGATTCTTTGCGTTCGTGCCGACGGTGCACTACAGCGGAAAAGTCGCCGACGACACTTATATGGGGGCCGGAGTTTTTGGCGGCTATTTTTCAAATTTCTTTAGCTGGGACGGTCTGGAAGCCTGGGTTATCGGAGGCAGCGTCGAAAGCACCTGGGTCATCGACGACAAACACGTATTCAACCTGATGCTTATGACGATGGGCGGCGGCAACGAACGTGATGATCGAGGCCTGGTGCGCTGGCCTTTCGCAATCATGCTGCCCGCGCTGGCTTACCAGTATCGCTTTTCGCAGAACTGGGTCTTCAACCTCGACATGTCTGTGCCTCTTATAATCGACGATCATCTTGACGAAACCAATAAAGACATAAAAGACAAATTCACCTACAACATTCTCTACGGTGTGCGCGGGCATGGCGGCATATTATTCGGCGACATCGGCTTCTATCTGCCCGCCTCGAAGTGGTTCAAAAACAATCTCTGGAAATACTTCCCGCTGGGCTTCCCGTATTTTTCGATAGGTGTTGAAATTTAAAGTCTGGAAAGCGTTTTTCAGCGCCGCAGAACCGAGAGACTTTCGATGTGAAATGTCTGCGGGAAGAAGTCGAAGCCCGAAAGTTCCTCAAGGCGCCAGCCGGCATTGCAAAGCATCTGCACGTCGCGGGCGGTGTCGGAAGGCCCGCAGGACAGATAAACGATGGTGCGCGGCGCGAGTCTGACAATGTCTTTAATTCCGGCTGAAAAGCCGTCGCGCGGCGGATCAAGAAACACAAGGTCGATTTTTTCTCTGCGCTGTGCGATTTTAGATAGCGCCCAGGCGGCGTCTCCTGCAATAACTTCGTAGTCCTGCGCAGATTGAGTCAGCAGATTCCGACGGCATTGCAGGCAGGCGGCGGCGTCCGATTCTATCATGTCCACGCGTCCGGCATATGACGCCAGCACCTGGGTAAAATTGCCTGAACCGCCGAAAATTTCTACAACGTGCTCAAGCCCCCCGGAGGAGCGTTCGCGCTCAAGCAGCGCCGCCAGTGTGTTTTTGACCGCAGCATTCATGGCGTGATTGACCTGCCAGAAGGAATCCGCCTCCTGCTTCCAGACATACTCACGTCCGCCTGCGCTGTGACGGAATTCAAGCGCCGTATGTCCGAATCTGTGTCTGCCGAATGGTGTCACGGTCACAATCCCCGCCAGTTCCGGCAGTGCTTCCAGCAGTCTGTTTTCCAGCCCGGCCGGGGCTTTATGACGCAGCGTTAAAGTTATGACGCCGCGCCGTTCATCGTCGGAGAACCCGATTTCACACATGCCGTTCAGCGGCTCGCATCCGGCAAGAAGCGGACGCAGTCCGGCCAGCAGGCTGTTTACTCCCGGCGTGGCGGCTGGACAGCTTTCGATTTCAATCACATCGTTGCTGCGGCGGCGGTGAAAGCCGAGCCTGTTGCCGGTTCCGATGTGAAAGCGCAGCGACATGCGCCACGAGTCGTATTGCGGACAGGCATTGAAATTCACCGCCGGAACGTTTTCGATGCGCCCGATGCGCTCGAACTGGTCGCGCAGTATGCGGGTTTTCTGCCTTATCTGTTCTTCGTAATTCACATGACGCCACTGACAGCCGCCGCAGAGCCCGTCTCCAAAATAAGGACAGCCGGGTTCCCTGCGCAACGGTGACGGTTCAAGCAGTTCTTCTATGACGGCGGTGGCGAAGCGCTTTTTCTGTTCGAAAATGCGCACGCGCACACGGTCGCCCGGACAGCCGTAGTCGGTAAAAACCACCAGCCCCTCGGAGCGCCCAATAGCCCGGCCTTCGTATGCAAGCTGATCCAGACTGATTTCCAGGCTGCGCGGAACTTCGTCGGCTTCAGCCATTGCGTTCCTTTTCGAGAGCGTTGACTATTTTTTTGAGGGGCAGCACAGTGCATTCCTTGTTGAGGCGCTCGAAAAGCCGCAGGAACAG
>JAKQSH010000418.1 GCA_029570245.1 Deltaproteobacteria bacterium
CGCGCTCGATGCGCGTAAGGCGGTAGTCGTGCGTAAGCGTGTGGTTTGCGATTTCGTGACCTTCGCGCGTCAGCGCCCGCAGCACGCGGCGGTTGTCGCCGAGGTCGAGGTCTTCGGCCACCACAAACAGCGTGCCGCGCATGCCGAGGTCTTCCATCAGTTCGGCAAAACGCTCCAGCCCGACTTCGTAAATCATGTTGTCGTCGTCGTCTCCCTCGACGCCGTAGATGCGGCGATAGCAGGAGAGCGAATCCAGGTCGATTGAAATTCCGGCGTACATGCTTTATCCTTTAAAACGAATAAGGTAAACCAGATATCCCATATCCTTGAGAACACGCGGGACGCGCCGCATGAGATGAATCGAAGGCGGCCTGATTTCGTGCAGGTGCAGCGGAATTTCCATCACCCGTAAGCCGCCGCGCTCGGCGCGAATGACAAGCTCGGAAGCGAAAAGGTCTTTGCCCAGCATGCACTTGTGAACCACCGGCAATATGCGCTCGCGGTTGAAGGATTTCAGACCGTGCGTGTCGGTGCCTTTGAATCCCACCCCTATGCGCAACATGCCGTTTATGACGCGTGTCGCCACACGGCGCATGGCCGGGCGGTCGTCCTTAGATTCCGCCAGCACCTTCGAACCCACCACCATGTCGGCGCGGTCTTCCATAAGATTCTTAAGTGCGTTGCGGTAGAAATCCATTATGCCCAGGTCGATCTCGTCGCAGATGACATATTTTCCGCGCGCCTCTATTATTCCGAGGCGCAGTGCGTAACCGTAATCGGGCTGCGGGCTGCGCAGCAGGCGCACGTTCGGATGTTCTGCCTCAAGTTCGTGCGCCAGTTCGACCGTGCGGTCTTTCGAACCGTTTTCGGCAATAATAATTTCGTAATCGTATCCAAGACCGTTCAGCTGCTCCACCAGTGTTTTAACGGCCGGAACGAGAATCTTTTCTTCGTTGTATACCGGAATTACCACCGATACCAGCGGGGTTGTTTTCTGCGCCATATTTCCTCAACTCCGTCTCGATGCGCGGATTTCGTCCGCAGCCCTGTAACCGTCAATAATGGCTGTTTCCATGGAATTGTATGTCCAGCGGCCATAACGGCCAATGGAGCGGATGCCGTTTTCAGCCAGCCAGGCGTGAATCAGCCCGGTGCTGCGGCGATAATTCGCATCGAACACCACGTAGGCGTATTCTATATTGCGTTGCTCGTAAAACTCTACATCTTTTTTGGATTCCAGCATGCCGGAAGCCAGAAGGTCGCGCAGCGTTCTGTCGAAAAGCCCGCGCGTGTCGATGTCGTTGCGGTGCGAATATTCGACGTAGAGATTTCCGCAACCTTCAGGGGCCATGTATGGGGCGGCGTTCGAGAACGAACCGGCGCGGTAGAATCCTATCTGCGCTTCGGGCAGATATACCCAGTGTGAGGGCCGCAGTGCCGGTTTGTTGAGTGCGATGTTGAAATATAGAACCTGATTGTGTAGCAGTTTTGAGGCGGCGCGGCGCACGGCAGCAGGCGCGTCGGAAACAAGTTTAATCAGTTCCGGCAATGGCAGCGAAGAAACCAGGTTGCGGTAGCCTATGCTTTCGCCGTTTGAAAATTCGATGCATTTCTTGCCGGCATCAATGCGTGTCGGCGTGCATTCGTAATGAATACGATCCTGTTTAAGCGCGGCGGCCATGGCCTGCGGCAGCGCTCCGATTCCTCCGGCTTTCGGATATATGAACGAAGCGTTGTAGCCGATGGTGTCGGCAGGCGGAGCCAAAGCGCCGTCGATGATCTGCTGCAGCGTGGGTTTGGGAACGTAAATCTGGCACCACAGCGGCGTCATGTCGCGCGGATGGGTGCGCCACAGTTTCTCGTTGTAGGGAATCATAAAACGTTCGGCTATGCTGCGTCCCATGTATTTTATTACCCACTCTTCAAATGTGCGCGGCTCTTTGGCGGGAGGATTCAGCAGCACGTCCGAAACATAGCTCTGGATGATTTCCGACACTACTTTTACCGGCAGGCCGTAGGTGTTGGTCTGAAAAGGGTAGGGTGTGTAGACGCCATGCGAAAATATCTCCGACTGGCGCACGACAGATAAAAAGCCGTCCGGCATGAGGCGTTCGACCATGCGCATTACCTTGGGATCGCGCAGGTGCAGCCAGTGGCCGGTAAGATCGAAGGAGTAGCCGTTTTTGTGATGTGTAACGGCTAAGCCTCCGGGATAATTGTTCTTTTCGAATATTTCCCAGTCGCTTTTCAGATGATATGCCGTCGATAAGCCGGCCAGACCGGCTCCGAGAATTACCGTGTCGCGCATTTGTTCGTCTCCGTGTGCCTTTCCGCCGTGCGGAAAACGCGTGAAATCGGGAAAAACCTTGTTATCACAAGCCGTTTGAATATTCCAGTAAAAAGCGGCGCACAAGACGGCCTTCTTCAGTCATTCCCGCTTCTGGAAATCAATTCAGGCGCTTATCCGTATTTTCACTCGGCGCGCGGAGGCTGTTATTAAGGCCGGACTGAATTCAGAGAGAAAATTCGCCGCAGCGAATGCGGCGACGGGCGAAGTCAGTCGCGCAGGCCGGACTTAATGAGCCAGCGTTCCGCGTCAAGTGCGGCGCGACAGCCGCTTCCGGCGCTGGTGACTGCCTGCATGTAGTCTTTGTCCATAACGTCTCCGGCGGCGAAAACTCCGGGAATGTTGGTGGCGCTTGAGCCGGGCTTCGTTTTTATGAAGCCTTCTTCGTCCATGTCGATCTGGCCTCTGAAGATTTCGCTGTTGGGCTTGTGTCCGATGGCCAGAAAGAATCCGGTGCAGGGTACTATTTCGACCTGGCCGGTCTTCTGGTTGCGGATGCGGCAGCCGGTGACTCCGGCTTCGTTGCCCAGAACTTCTTCTACCACGCAGGAAAGGCGGGTCTGCACTTTAGGATTCGAGAGCGCCACCTTCTGCATGAACTGGCTGGCGCGGAATTCGTCACGGCGGTGAATTATGGTGACTTTGTCGGCGAATGCGGCCAGGGTGATCGTTTCGTCCATGGCCGAATCCCCACCGCCCACCACCACTACTTCGTGGCC
>JAKQSH010000425.1 GCA_029570245.1 Deltaproteobacteria bacterium
GAAGGTGAAGGTGAAGGTGAGGACGAGGGTGAGGATGAAGGCGAGGGCGAAGCTGAGGCCGAAGGTGAGGACGAGGGTGAGGATGAAGGCGAGGGCGAGGGCGAAGGTGAGGGTGAAGGCGAGGGTGAAGGCGAGCCGGAAGGCCATACTGAAAACATGAATGGCGTAATGCACAAGCCCGGCAAGGAAGACCCCATCGGCGTCTGTACCGTATGTCACGGCGAAAATCTGGATGGCGGAGTGCTGAGCTGCTACAGCTGCCACAACAACAGCGATCATACGAAAGATCGTGGAGGAGTGATGCACAAGGATGCTTCAATGAGCACCTGCTCCGCATGCCACGGCCCCGAAAACGGTGGCGGGCTCGGACCGGCCTGTACGAAATGCCATCGCTGAAATATTGTAAACGGCAGCAGTTGAATGAATTTATCGGAGTCTCCGATGGGGAACCGCCTGCGATGGGATGAATCTCAGCCTGGGTTTTACGAGGTATTTTACCTTACGGCAAACCATCGCAGAAGCGGGCGCAGTTTCTGGCTGCGCAGCACGCTTCTTAAAACATCCGCACCCCGCCAATCGTACTCCGGCTCACTGTGGCTGGCATCTTTCGATCCTGAAGGCTCCAATCTGGCTCTGCACCGGCATTATCCGCGAGAAGACTGTCGCTTCAGTCCCGGCGAGGCTGTGCTGGAAATCGGCGACTCCCGTTTCGAAGAAAGCGCGTGGCATGCGGATTTCACACAGGATGGCCACCGTCTTTCATGGAATCTGCAGTGGAACAGCAGTGCGTCCGACCTGTGGCTGGTGCCGCAATCCGTGCGCAGGCTCGGCTTGAACAAGGCCGATGTCTGCGTGCCGAATGTTGATGTCGCTCTTTACGGAAACATCGAGGTGGACGGCGAGCGTTTCGAGTTTGACGGCGATCCGGCGGCGCAGTCGCATCACTGGGGCCGCCACTATGCACGCGGCTGGCTGTGGGCGCACTGCAACGATTTCGACGGCGCGCCCGGCGCATGGTTCGAGATGCTTTCGGTCGATCTTTTCGGGTTGGGACCGCTGCGTCTTCCGGTTTGCATGCTGGCCTTCCACGACGAAGAACGGAATCTGAGCGTTGCGGCTCTGCCCGATCTGCTGAGGTGTCGCGCTTCATATAAGGAGCGGGTCTGGCGTGCGGTCTTCGAAAAAGGTCCCTTGCGTCTGGAGGCGCGCATCACGGCTCCGCCGGGGGCTTTTGTCGCTGTTCCCTATGTTTCTCCGCACAGCGAAAACTACACCTGTCACAATTGCTGTCTGTGCCGGGCCGAACTGCGTCTGCTTGGGCGCGAAAAAGGCGGCTGGCGCCTGCTGCGTGAACTGCACAGCGCGAGCGGCGCACACGCCGAATTCTGTACGCCTCTTGACACCACACCTGAAAGATTCCGTTTCGGCGGTCTGTTGAAACCATAAGCCGCAAGCCGTCCGGCTTAAAGTATCATTTGCAATCGCTTCCGATGAATCCTGTTTAGGCGGATGTGAAATCTTTGCGCCGGTTTCAATTTCCGTAAACATAATGAATGTGCATTTGTGCAGACTGTGTGATCTTGAGATGCGCTGTCGGCCTTTCAGGGTTTGTGCCTGCGCTTTACGAATCCGAGCCGCAGTGTCAGCCCTATGAACAGAATTGCGACAATGACTGCGGCCCATAAATATGCGGGTTCTCCTTCGATATTCTTACGGGCGGGCTTCTGTGCTTCTTTGAGCGCCGCAGAACCGGCTCCGGCTTTTATTTCTTCCAGCCCGTAAAAACGCTCGCCGCCGGCCAGTGCAAGCGGCGCTTTGCCGCTGTGAGGAGAAAGAGAGTCGAAGGCCGCGCGGTTTCCGGCATCCGTAAGCGGACGGAAAGTCACATGCAGTGTGATTCCGCTCCGGGTCGCGATTTCCGGCATTATTGAGAGCAGGTCTTTGTCGTCTGTCTCAGCCGGGTCGAAAAATATGCTCATCGCCGCGTCGGCATCTCCGCCGGCAAAGCTCACCACAGTTGCGGCTGAAGTCATAATTCCATCGGGAGCTTCCGTTTTTTTCGCCGCAGTTTCGTCGAGATTCACCTCATAGAACGGGTTGCCTTGCGAATCCACAGCCCTTATGACCGCGCCGCCGATTCCGATTTCGATTGTCAGAAAATGATGGGTCGGACGGTAAAGCAGAAAAACATCCGGGTCCGGCGTCCGGGTTTCAAGTTCCGCACCGCCGCCGCCGTTGGTGAAGTAATGGACGCCGTTCCGTATTTTGTGGCTGAAATAATGCGCACCGGAAAACACCGCCGTCACACCGGAGCTTTCAAGAACAGGCATGAAGACTTTCCGCATGGCCCGTGGCGTTCCTCCGTCGAGGTCGAAAGGCGGCTCGTGGATGACGGCGAAAATGTAGCGGCTGCCTCTGTTGCGGGCTTCCGCGAGGTCTTTTCTCAGCCATCGGGCCTGCTCGCCGTCTTCGCCGACTTCGCTGTCGGGCTGGCTTGAAGTGCGCCACAGATTGAGAACGGCGAAATGCGCCGCTCCGCGATCGAAAGAGTAGTACGATTTTTCCGGCAGCGCAGGAAACAGGCGATGCATTATCTCCGCAGGCTGATCGCTGCGCCCGACTGTGGGATAAATCGGCGTGGAGGCGAGCATCTCTCGTTCCAGCAGGAAAAAGCCCCGCCACAACTGAAGTTCGTCGCGCTCCACAAAGTCGCCGGTGTGTATCACGGCGTCCGGGTAGATTTCATTGAAGATCGTCTGCACTATTTGTCGGTGTTCCAGGTCGAAACTGTTGTCTCCGCTGCGGGTATCTCCGATTATTGCGATGGTCTGCTTTGCTGCGGGCGTTATTACGAAAACCGGCGGGTGTTGTCGGTCGCCGATTTCTTCTCCGTCGATGAACAGCCTGAAGGCGTAACTTTCATGCGTGCTCAGCCCGGAAACCGTGGCGCATCCCGGCTGGAAGCCTTTCAGTTCGTGGCTGCCCGGAGCCCGCCCCTGACTTTCAAGTTGAATGTAAGCCGGAACTTCTCTGTCAAGCCATGCGCAGACCGCGACGCTGTCTTCAGAAAGAATCTGGATGTAGGGACCGAAGCCGAGCGCGCTCTGTGCGTGGGCCGCTCCGCCTGCGACCGATAAAGCACAGAACAGAAAAGCGATGATTGCGTTCAGCGTCTTCTGCATGCGCATCATGGTTTTGCGGCCAGTTTTTCGATGGCGGTTCTCAGTTCTTTCATATCCTCTTCTTCCAGCGCACCATACACCGAACGCACGAGTCCCGACGAGTCAATCAGGAACGAGGCCGGCAGCACACTTACGCCGTAGCGCTGTTTTATCTTTTCTCCGTCGTCCATAAGCATCGGATACGGTACTGCAAGTGCGTCGGCTATGGCACGCGCTTTCTCCTTGTTTTCGGTGTCGGTGACAATGCAGACGATCTGCACTCTGTCGCCGTGACTGCGGGCAAGTTCCGTCAGCAGCGGGATTTCGGCTTTGCAGGGTTCGCACCAAGTGGCGAAGAAAGTGAGCAGTACCGGCTTTCCGCGCAGTGCGTTAAGATAGTAGCGCATGCCCGTGAGGTCTTCCGCGCGGAAGTCGGGCGCCGTTATTCCGGCTTCCAGAGGCTGCCCTTCGTCTGCTTTTCTGTCGCAGCCGGAAAAGCTGAATATCATTGCCGCCAGCAGAATCGTCAGAAGCGGCGCAAAGTGTCGATGCCCTGCGCTGTATCTATCTGGTTTTGTCGTCTGCATGTTTCCGTCCACGGCCCAGCCACAGCCTGATTCCGAGATCGACTGCGTTCACCAGAAAAAACAGCGCCGTCGAACCGATGAGCAGAACAGTCAGATCAGAGCCTATGGAACTTGAGTTGGGGTTGACGCCGGGTTTTATGCCGAGGATGCGTCCCCGTTTTCTGAACAGCATAGTAAACCTCCTTCAGATTCCGAACGGGAAAAGCATGTGGAAATGGTACATGACAAGAAATATGGCCGCCGCCGTGGCGGTGACGAGATGCAGTACGACGGCGCAGGTTCTGATGCCGCTGTGCATGAGGGCGCGGTTCCACATGAGAATCAGGGTCGAAGACAGCGCCGCCGCCGCCACCGGCAGAACAATATCCTCGGCGCTTTCGTAATGCTTTATGAAATAAACGCCGAAGAGCAGTACGTAAACTGACAGAATCAGGCTTCCGGTCAGCATGTCGCGCAGGTGCGGGCGTGCGCGGTAAACCGCCGAAAGAACAAGCCAGAAAGCCAGAAGAATCCAGGAAGTCCAGCGCGCGCGTTCGCGCCAGACGTTACGTGCGCTTTTCGCCAGTTTCTCTTTTATGGGAACGTGATATTTTTCGGGCGTCAGCGACAGCGCCGTTTCGTAACGAACCATGGCCGACGAATAGTTTTTGCTCATGTAATCCATATCGCCCAGCGATACCGCCGACATTGCGGCATTTTCGCTTTTCGGGTAGCGGCGCATCAGTTCTTCGTAAAAACCGCGCGCTTTTTCAGGCTGAATCTGTTCTAGCAGATGTCCGAGCCAGAAAAGCGCTTCTTCGGCGATTGCAGCTTCGGGATATTTTTTCAGAACGTCTTCGACTTTCTGCGCCGCCTCTTCGGGCTTTTTCGGGTCGAGCTGAGCTTTTGCACGTTCGAAGGCGCCCAGCGGTGCGAAGTCGTCGCCGGAATATCTGTTCAGCTGTTCGATGCGGAAGCGTGCCAGCGCCGCGCGCCGGCTGCCGGGATGATTGGCGAGAAAATCATTGTACATTGCAATGGCTTCACGGTAGCGGAAAAGCTTGCTGTCGTAGATTCCGGCGATGCTGAAGCGCGCATCGGCCACGCTTTCGGGGCTTTCGCTGTTTTCCGCTATGAAATTCTCATACCAGCGGATTGACTCCTCATAACGTCCGCTTTCCATCAGCCGGTCGCAGAAAAGGCAACTGCGCCGGGCGTCCGGCGGAGCTTCAACGACAACTCTGCGTTCGCGTTTGTCTGAAGAGCCGTGCACCCAGGCGATTTCAAATGCGTCGACTTCCAGCCATGCCGGTTGATCGGCGGCCCAGGAAACGATCCGTCCCTGGTACGACGCTTCGCGCGGAGAAAGAAGAATCGCTTTTTCGAAAGCCGGATTCGGCGTCTGCGGCAGTGCGGGCAGAAGAATCATAATCCTTTTTCCGTCCTGTTCCTCTTTTTCAAGCGCTTTTCGGGCGCTTTCCGCATCTTTGGCGGCCAGAATGATTACACTTCCGTAAACCAGTCTCAGCGTGCCGCTGTCTGGGATCGGTTTTGTAAGAATTTCAGCCGGATGCGATGCCAGCCCGGTGCTGATGTTTCCGACAGTAAGCACGAGGTCTGGAAGCGAAGCGGCTCCTGACGATTCGGTCGAAGTTCCGGCGGACGCTTCATCCAGAAACACCAGGTCGAAAACGCCGTCTTCCTGAGGTGCTGTGCGGAAGGAACGGATTTCGCCATTCGGGCTGAAACGGTAGCGATACCTTGTAGAAGGTTTCAAGCCCTGAATGCGGATGAAGTGTTCTGTGGCCGGTTTGCGCACAAAAGCCTGCCGGTCAAAAAGAAATCCTTCGCCGTACGAAAGGACAAGTCCGGTTTTCTCTGCGGTGGTGCATGAAAGCGCGACCGAGAAGGCTTCTGCTTCGGCAAGTCTGACGTTCTGCGGTTCGACATTCTTTTCGCATGCGCTGAATGCCATGACCGACAATGCGCACATCAATATAAATGCCGATATGCGCGCCGTCCGACAGCTTCCGCTGGTATTGAAAGCGTAATTTCTCATCATAAAACCTCGCTTGCGGATGCTTATGTCCATTATACGCATGAACAGCAGTTCCTGCGTTCTTCGTTCTGCATTATATACGGGCAGCCGGGGTCCCCGGAATCCGGCGAACCGCAGACCGTCTCGGCTACGACATGACAGCCGCCCAGGCACAGATCAAGATAGTTGCAGGTCCGGCACGGTTCCTGCGCCCTGTCGCGCCAGCCTCTGAAGAGACTGAAGCTGTCTTTGCTGGCCCAGCGCGACGGAAATTCGTTTATGTTCCAGTCTTCCGCTCCGGCAAATGAACAGGCGCTGACGCGTCCGTCCGGCATGATTCCCATTAAAAGCTGTCCGGCGTGACAACCTGCTACGCGGAAAAACGAAGCCCTTTGCGGGTTTGGTTTGTGGAAGAAAATCTGCGGCATGAAGGAGCAGTCCACTCTCAGGTTTAAGCCGTACTTTTTCCGCAGTTTCTGCGTCATCGGGTAAAACGAGCGGAGCTGCTCGCCTGTCAGTCCCATTTCGTCGAAAACCGTCTGCCCGCGACCGGAAGGCTTGAAGCGCAGCAGTTCGATCTGATTGACGCCTTTTGCACGGGCATAGCGCACTATCTCCTCCAGCCGGTCGAAGTTCAGCCGCGAAACAACCGTGTTTATGCCGAATCTGCAGCGGGCTTTCTTAAGAAGAGTCAGGGCGCGATCGGCGCGCTCGAAACCGTCGATGCCGCGACACTGCCGGTATTGTTCTTTCAATCCGTCGATACTGACGTTTATCTGCCCGAAAACCCGGCAGCTGCGGGCGTTGTGCTCGTCAACAAGAAAGCCGTTGGTCGTGAGATTCGGCACCACGCCGCGCGCACGGGCGTAGGCTGCCAGTTCGAACAGCCACGGAAGCTCCATGCTTTCCCCGCCGCCTAATGCGACGTGAAAAACGCGGGCTTCAGCCAGAATGTCCATGGCCTTCTTCCAGCCCTCCAGGTCCAGTTCCTTCTGCCCGGAATCTGAAACAGCGTCGGCGTAACAGCCGCGACAGCCTGCGCTGCAACGCCGCGAAAGCATGGCGTGAACCTCCACCGGCGCACTTATGAGGCTGTCCGCTTCGTCCCACAGCGGCGAATCCGCATAGCCCAGACTGCGCATGTAATCTCTGTCCACCCATACAAGCATGGGCGGCTTCTGTGTGTGAAGAATTCCTCCGAATGATTCGTAGCGATAAGCAATGACGCTTTTTCCGGGCATCGGGACACACTCCTTGAGAACACATGGCGACAGGCGCAGAAACGTCAGAAAAATATAGCTTTTCACGGCATTCATTACAAGAGGATACGCCCATTATATTTCTTTAATATTCCGTCGGATTTCCGGCCCGGCGCCAGAACGGTTATTAATCCAGCAGCAATTACAAATTCACAAAATGCTTTCTATTTGCAATGCATAACAGGTAGAATACAAAATCGAATTTTGCTGTGATCTGGATGCAATCGACAATTCTGCGGTTATGCGCCGCAGTTGATTTATGCTGATCTGTAATCCGGGAGTCCGTCTGTACGGAGTTATGTTAAATTTCCATTAGGAGGGGAGACAGACAATGCCTGACCGTTCACTTTCTAAAGCGCTGATTGCAGTCCTGCTGCTGTCGGCCTTTGCACTTGGCTGTGAAAGCATTCACCAGGAAGACCCGGTGCCTTTCGATTACAGCACCAATCCCATCGCCATTTTCAATTCGGACTGGGGTGTGATCCCTGTGCCGAACAACCTGCTCAACCCGGCCTTTCAGGCGAAAATTCCGGTAGTCGTTCCCGGAGCGCCGCTGCCGGAAGTAATGCCCACCACAGTTTCTCTGCCGATCACCGATGAAGCGGCTGTTGCACTCAAAGAATCCAAAGGCTATCCCGGCGGTCAGACGGACAGTGCGCTGACTCAGGAACTTTTGGGCGGCATGAACCGTCTGGACGGTTTTGTCGTGAGCATCGCCGCCGAAATTCCATTCTCGCAGAAAGTGGATATGGATTCCATTATGGTTTACGGAGCTGAAGACGACGAAGAGAACAACATCACCAGCGACGTTTCCAGGGCAAACATGTTCTTCTTCGACATCACCGACCCTGAAAACCCGCTGCCGATATCCGACTTCAGAATGCTCTTCAACTTCCGCGAATCCGAAAGCATGCCTTATATGCTTACAATCAGAAACGCCGGAGCCAAAGATTTCCCGCAGGGCGGCGTTTACCTGCTGGTAATGACCGGTCTCACCGAGAAC
>JAKQSH010000426.1 GCA_029570245.1 Deltaproteobacteria bacterium
GAAGGTGAAGGCGAGGGCGAAGCTGACGGCGACGGTGCGATAATAATTCCAGACGGAGATGGTTCGTCCGCTGAAGATGGAGACGGGGAAGTCTCTGAAGAAGGCAGCGATGGCGATGACAATAATGGGGAAAACGGCGACGACTCCGGTTCTGCCGGCGGCGGGTGCAGCAGCGGCGGTTCTTCTTCCGGTTTCATGCTGTGCATGCTGGCTCTTGCTCTCGCCGTAAGGCGGCGTGAAGTGCGCTGAGCGTTGGATTGCTTCTGGTTAAGCCCGGATTGGTTTTCCGGGCTTTTTTTATCAAATTTTTGACACGGATGACCTGGTGCAATTAAACTGAAAACCCTTTGTTTTTCACTTTATCCATGCTTACGGAGTAATATGCAGTACAGATTTCAGTTCGGTTTCAAGGCATATCTGACGCTTTTTCTGATGCTCCTGATTGTTGTTGCCGGATGCAGCCGCTGTTCCACCTCGCGCAGCTTCAAGCCCTGGGAAAAGGAAGCGTACTCGTACATCAAAAGAGAGATACTTCAGAATGACGGTCGTCTGCTGACATACCCGAAAGAAAAGGCGCCGCCGCAGCAAGACATGAGCGTATGGCCCAACGATGTTCTGGCCGAATCCATGGGACTGGCTCTTAAATATTTTGCTCAGACGGGTATGAAAAAAGAGTTCGACCGCACCTGGTGGTTTGTTAAAAATCGCATGATAGCCGAAAACGGTCTGGTATCATGGAAGTTTGACGCCGGCACCTGGAAACCGCTGAAGAGTTCCGCCGCCATTGACGACTTCAGAGTGGCGCGGGCGCTTTTCATGGCCTACCGGGTCTGGCCGGAAGGCAAATATTTCGAAGAGGCTATGAAGCTGGGAGAAGCCATTAAAAAGCACGAAATCGTTGACGGCTATCCGGTGGAATTTTATTCATGGGACGGTGATCCCAGTGCATCCGGTGTTGTTGATTTGAGTTACCTTGACCTTCAGACTATGAACCTGTTTGCCGCCAACGACCCGGAATGGGTTGAAATTCGCGACAAATCGACTGCTCTGGTGCTGGGAGCTTTCACTGAAACCGGGTTGGCATACGACAAATACGAAATCGCTTCAGGGCGCTACATAAATAAGGAAAACAACCTCATCAATAAAATACTCTGTGCGATTCATCTGGCTGAAATCGGCGAGTATCAGCCGCGTATTGTTAAATTCATTGAAGAGCAGATTTACCGCACCGGTGCTCTCATGGGGCGTTATAATCCCGAAAACGGTCAGGCCGAGGTGAATTTCTCGTCGGCTGCCGTATATGCGCTGACCCTGCAGTTTGCCGTCATTTATGATCGGGAACGGCTGATAAGCGTTGTTCTCGAACGCCTGATCGCTTTCCAGCAGACCGACAAGTCTTCCCATCTGCATGGCTGCTTCGGATACGGCTACTGTCATACTTTCGACACCATGCTGGCTCTGCTGGCTCTGTCCGAACTCGACCCTGTATGGTTCCAGGCCGCTGACATGCATAACTGATTTTCACCGGCTCGGAACTCAGCAGCCCCACTATATTCTGCAAAACAGGTCGCCTGTGGTTACTTATTAAACAGTGCATCGGGTGCGGACCGCATTTTATTTGCTTGAATGGTTAGTTAAATCAGCGTGATAACAGTTTTTTTGTGTTTTTTATTAATATTGCTTGACACCGTGTGGCAAATATGGGAAAAATAGAAGCAACAGAAGTAATTGTGGGTTTCTGAAACAGAAAGAGAGTTTTGATGCCCGGAAAAAATATTACGCTGTTCCCGCTTCTGATTGCATTGCTTCTGCTTTCACTGTCGGCCTGTTCAAATTCCATCCCGAGAGACAGGGATGTCGAAATCAGTATGAAGGCGCTTTCGCCGGATGCTTTGCGCGGCCTTGAAATGATTCACATCGGCACGGACCGTCAGGTGGAAATTTATACTCAGGGACGCCTCAGCAGCGGTACTATTCCTGAATGGCAATATCGCCGCCTTCTTTCCAAGCTGCGGCGCATGAACATTGTTTACTGGGCCAAAGACAAATTCGGATTGCTTGAAGAATCGGAAACGGCTTTCACTCTCGAAGTCAGAGTTCCTTCTCCGCCAATGTTGCTCAAGTGGAACGGCAACAAGTCCGAAGTCTTCAATCCGGTTCTGAGTGAATTTCAGAGCATTCGTCGTGAAATAGTCAAAATCGGCGAGGACAGAAAACGCGAAGAAATCCGTTTCGCTTACAACTGCCGTAAATCTGGTGCCAACGAGGAAAACTGCTATTGATTATTGCTGGTTGCAGGTCTGTGTTAAGAAAAATCTAAGAAGATTTCATTTATATCTTGCAATATAGTGAATTTATAAATACAGTAAAAGCAGTGGTATTAGAAAATAAAGAGGATGAAGCGGTCTGGGAGTTGAGCAATGACATTAAAATCGAATAAAAAGAAGATTTTCACTACCGGAGAAGTCGCTCGTCTTATGGATGTCAACATCAACACTGTCATTAAATGGTTTGATGAAGGCAAAATTGAGGGCTTCCGTCTGCCGATGAGCAATGACCGGCGCATTCCGCTGAACAGTCTGCGCAACTTCATGCTCAGGCATTCCATCCCGCTCGAAATGCTAGACGGAGACGAACATCAGCGTCGCCGTTTTGAAAGATACGGAGCCGGCAACTGTCCGGT
Source organism: Deltaproteobacteria bacterium (assembly GCA_029570245.1). Lineage (GTDB taxonomy): Bacteria > Myxococcota_A > SURF-8 > SURF-8 > SURF-8 > JAKQSH01. The sequence continues at coordinate 2,684 of JAKQSH010000426.1, forward strand.
TCGGTTCTCGTTGCACAACGGCAAAGATTACGGTCCGTATTATGGCTCATTGCGCGACATTTCCAGAGGCGGGGCCGGGATAGTCGCCCACGGCAGCAGTGAAATATTCATTCCGACGCCGCCATTCAGGCTCAAACTAGAAATAATGGACGATGCTTTTGAGAATGTTGATTTCAGCGGCGAAATGGTGCATGTGCGTCCCGAAGAGGGCAACATCGCCATCGGCATGAAATTTTTCGACCTTGAGGCGCTTCAGCAGCAGAAACTTACTCAGTTCATGGATCATCTGTGAACCTGCTGTTAAGAGTATTTATGGTTTTTTCTGAAAATCCGGCGTTGAGAAATTCATATGCAGGCGTTATTGCAAATGAATTCATTGTCCGGTCTGTTAATGACATATGAAGATTTCTGGCTGCAAAAAAATCTGAAAAAATTTATAGGTCAAACCCCTCATTGGGGTATTATTAAATTAATGCCGTTTTGCATAGGATCGGAAAAATGAAAACCCGGAATATCCATTTCATCCAGCTCGTATTTGTATTGTTTCTGGTGGCGATGGCGGCGGGTTGCAGCAATCAGGTGCCTAAAAACGAGCCTCTCGATATCGTTTTCAATACTTTTTCTCCCGGTACCATCCGTGGGGTGGACCGTGTGCACATCCGCCCGGACCGCAGTGTGGAACTCACCGACAAAGGCGTTCACCGCAGGGGTATTCTGCCTGAGGCGCAATACAACCGTCTTGTCAGCTCTATTCGCCGTATGAACTTCAAGAATGCCTTTAACTGCATGTTAGGTTCCGACGACGGCTCAGCCGGGGAATTCACGCTTGAAGTGAGGTCGATTGATAAGCCGAAACGTTTTACGTGGATAGGATCGCGCAACGATACTTTCCAGCCGGTTCTTATGGAATTCCAGGCTATCCGTCGCGGTATTCAGCCGGAATAATACGCAATTTAGCCCTCCGTAAAAAATACGCATTCCTGCTTCCGCTTCATACTTTCCTAACAAATTTGACGCATTATATTGAACGAGTTAGAATTAACCGTTTTTTTAATATTGCGAGGTTTTGAATGAAAAAGCACTCAGTTAAAGTGGCGCTGCTGTTTGTGGTGGTGGTGATTCTGGCTGGTTTTTCTTTCGTTTCATGCGGAAGCGACAGCGGCGAGGGTGAAGGTGAAAGCGATGGCGATACTCCAGATGGCGATGGCGGCGCCGATGGCGACGAAAGCGGCGACGGAGATGTGGACGGAAGTGAGAACGGTGACGGTGATACCGAGTGGCCGATAGACGGCGATTACGACGTTGACACTTCGGCTCTTGCCCTTAACGAGGTGGATTGCCAGGGGCGCGACTGGGTTGAAATCTACAACAGGTCAGATGAAGAGATTGACATTTCTTCGTGGCTGGTGGCTGATGATCTGGACAAATCCGGTCATCAGTACGCGATTCCGTCGGGGACTAAAATCGCTGCCGGCGGTTTCTATACAGCCGAACAGGAAGACACCGAAGAAGCAGGTTTTTCTTTCGGAATCAAATGCGGAGCCGATCTTGTATATCTGGTTGCTCCCGGCGGCGCTGTCGTCGATCAGACCAGCGTTCCTGATTTGCCGGACGACACGACCTGGGGACGTCTGCCTGACGGTTCCGGCTCCTGGCAGCAGACTATTCCAACCAAGAATGAAGCCAACCGCGTGAGCGACACTCCCGTCGATCCAGACATGCTTTTCGATCCCCTGAACGTATATACTGTTGAGTTGACGTTAAGCGAAGATGCCGAAAGCGATCTTACGAGCGATCCTTACGAGTACACTCAGGCCGATTTCAAGTTCATCCCGAAAGACGGAACGGAAATCACGCTAGAAGGCGTAGGAGTAAGGCTCAAGTCGGGCAGTTCTTACGAACCGCTTACCGGCAAAGCGGCTTTCAAGGTGCGTTTCGACAAATACGACGAGTACCTCAAGCTTTACGGCCTTAAGAACATCACGCTCAACAACATGGTGGAAGATCAGAGCATGATGCACGAGACTCTGGCTTATCGTATTTTCCGCGCCGCTGGCGTTCCCGCGCCGCGCACCGGTTACGCCTGGGTCAAAGTCAACGGCGAGGATTTCGGTCTTTATGTGGTGGTCGAAAAATATGACGATGTTTTTGCCGAAGAATATTTCGACAGCACCCAGCACATTTATGAAGGTTCCGGCAAAGACCTTCAGACCGGTCTGGTTTCGCAGTTCGAAATCGATGAGGGTGACGAGATTGACACCAGTGATTTGCAGGCATTGATTGCTGCCATAAACAACAGCAGTCAGGGCGAATGGTTCAATGAGGTTTCAGCTGTTGCTGATCTTACTGAAATGACTCGCATGTGGGCGGTTGAAGACAGCATCAATCACTTCGATGGCTACACTATGGCGCGTAACAATTATTTCCTGCACTCCGACGATTCCGGCAAGTTCAGTATGATGCCCTGGGGGGCTGATCGCGCTTTTGCCGCCGACAGCGGCAGTGAGCCGGAATATTCGATAATGCTTGCCAAATGTCTGCTCAGTTCGGAGTGTAAAGCCCGTTATGATGCAGAGAAGCTGGCGCTTGAAGGTGTCATTTCCAGCATCGACATCGACTCCTGGCTGGGTGAAATTGACGGCGTAATAAAAAGCTACGTCGAAGCCGACGAACGCAAACCATATTCCGTTCAGGATTATGAAACGGCTTTGCAGGCACTGAAGGATTATTACTGATTGCGTTTCGGCTGTTTCTTTATACACTTAAACAAGGCCCCGATTTCCGAAGAAGTCGGGGCCGTTTTTTTGTGGAATGCTTTGTTGTCGGCTTTTGCTGTTTTCAGTCGCGGGCGCTTTCCTCCACCGGGTTCATGCGGTAGGCCGCAAGCATTGATAACAGCGCCAGTATCTGCCCGGCTGCTAATGCCGTGCACAATCCGACGATTTCCATGTTGGTTACGGCGAAAGCTTCTATTTCGACTCCAATGAAGTTTCTTATTGCGCCGCTGGCGAGGAACGCCAGCAAATGCCCGGCCAGCAGCCCGCCCAGAGCTCCGCAGAATGTTATAAAGAGCGCCTCGCTCATTATCGTCAGGCTCAGTGTGAGGCGACCGACGCCCAGCATGCGCAGCAGCGCCAGATCGCGACGGCGCTCGTTGAGAGACATCAGCAGCGTAACCAGAATAAGTATGAAGGCAATAAGCAGCATGGCGGCGCTGACGAGTTCGACAAACACTTCACCTTTGTTCAGGTGTCCTACAAAATCACGCATGCTCTTTCCGGTATCCACCGCCAGCGTTCCGCTGCGCAGCGAATATTCGCGCTCCAGCATTCCGGTGTAAGCCGGATTCGAAGTACGTACCAGGACAGCCGTAAGCTTGTTGTCGGAGAGCGTGTATTTGTCGTTCTTGTGATTGTGTTCTTCGTGCTGTTCTGCCACTTCTCCGGTGGAATTCTCTTTCTGATGTTCATCGTCCGCATGATTCTGATTCTCGTTGTGATGCTCATTGTCATGCGCGGCTAAGCCTTCCGCTTCGTGATGATGCTCTTCTTCCTTATGGTGCTCAGGCTCTCCGTGATGATGGTGATGAGCGTGTGAATGTATCAGCCAGACCGATTCGTATGATGTGTAAATGGCGTTGTCTTCAGGGCCGTTCGTCGGGTTGAGAATTCCGACGACACGGTATGTCAGTTCGGCATGTTCATGTGCGCCTTCTGCGCCGACCATGCCGTGCTGTCCGTGAAATGTGTCGCCGATTTCCACACCGCAGCGCTGGGCTGCGGCATGGCCGAACACCGCGTTTTCCGGTTTCGACAAATCTGTAAGGCCGGACTGCACACCGGCGCCGAGATCGTCCAGAAATTTCTGATTGACGCCGATGATGCGCTGGTTCATGTATGAGTCCGCAACAGCGACCGGATAGGCCGCTATTACGCGTTTGTCGGCGGACAGTTCATTGTATACTTCGAATGGAATTGTCCCCGACGGTTTGTCGATGTGAAATACGGCTGAAAGTATAAGTTGCACGCCCGAAGCCCCTGAAGGACCTACAATAAGCGGGTAGCGGATGGAGCTTTCGACAGCGCTTTTCTTGACTGCGAAATTGACCACCCCGGAAACCACGACAAACAGCAGCGAAACGGCTATGGCCAGAATGGAAACGCTCACGGCGAAGCGGCGATGATTGAGGTAGCGCC